>JADMIG010000005.1 GCA_015478725.1 Chloroflexota bacterium
ATCAGGAAGGGTCGTGACAGGCCCCGATCAGGCCCGCCGGGCGCTGGAAGTTCGGCCTAGCGGCCCTTCTTGTGGGCTCGGGCATCCGCCTCGAGATCATGGCGCCTGAGATGCGCCTGGATGTCCCGCTCGCGGGCCTGGGCGATCGGTCGGGAGAGGCCCATGTTCGGGAGCATCGAGTGTCCCTCGACGTCGTCCTCGGTACCCTCGCGAGTCGTCGCGCCCTCGCGGGCCGTCGCGCTCTCGCGCGCCGTGATCCCTTCGCGCGGGCCCTTGCGGCTGCGCTTCACCTCGTCGGCTGCCATCGTCGGTCTCCTGTTCGGACATGCTCCCCGGCGTCGGCGATCCGGGCTGGGGCCATCTTCTGCCAGCGCGACTCGGCCGTCCAGTGACAGTCGAGACTCCGCCGGTGTCATCCATCTGACGCCCATCGTGGGCACGGCCCCCCGCTCAGGACCGCGGGATGGGTCGCATCGGGAAGACGCCCACGACGATCGGGGTGACCGGATCGTGCGACAGCTCGAAGCCCACCTCTCCCGCAGCGAGGAGCTCACCGAGCATCCGCCCTTCGCGATCCGGCAGCCCGAGGTAGATGCACGATCCGTCCACGATCACCGCGGTCACGTCATCATCGCCTCCGTCGATCGCGAACCGACGGCGGATCTCGTGCATCGGCAGATATGCCCGGCTCTTGACGAACCGCCGCAGCTGTGCCGTGGTGCACGTGCTCTGATGGATCTGCTCCACGGATCCGGGCGCCGAGGTGTCGGCCGGTGGCACGTCTGCCGATGGCGCGGGGTCGGTCGGCGGCGGTGGATCTGCTCGCGACACCGGATCCGGCAGCGGCTCCGGACCGCGCTCAGGTCCGGACGCCTTCGTCGACTCCGCCGCCGGGCGTTGGACGGACGATCCGTCATCGAGCACCACCGCGGCGAGCGGCGGGCGGGCGACCACGGCAGCGGTCGGTGCGCCGCCGGTCTCGGACGGACGGGCCGCCTCGACGCGATGCGACCGCGGGTGCGGGCGCGCTCGGTCCACATGGCGATGGGCGTGGCGACTCATCGGATCGCTCCGCTCCACGCAGGTCGGGCGTTGCGCCATGGTACTGATCGCTGCGACGCAGCTGCATCGCGGATGGGCTCGGTCATGTCGTCAGCGCTGCTGGTCCATCCTCTGGGCGGGCGGGACCGTCCGAGGATGATACCCCGCCGCAACCACCGGGTCCGGACTACCGTCCGTCGACGACGCGCAGAGCCCGATCGGCTTCGTTGAGCACGTCCGGGCCTTCCTCACCGCAGACCACGATATCTTCGAGCCGCATGCCCCACCGACCGGGGTAGTAGATGCCGGGTTCGATGCTGAAGGCCATGCCCGGCCGCAGGGGCTCCGACGAGCCGGCGACGATGTACGGGTCCTCGTGCGCTTCGAGACCGATGCCGTGACCCGTCCGATGGATGAATGCCGGGCCGTGACCGCCGGCCGCGATGATCGAGCGAGCCGCCGCATCGATGGCCTCGGGTGCGACTCCCGGCCGCACGGCAGCCGTGGCGGCCGCCTGGGCTCGACGGAGCAGGTCGTATGCCGCGACGAACTCCGGCGGCGGGCCCGCCGCGGCGTCGCCGCCGGCGACCCAGACGACGCGGGTGATGTCGCTTCCGTAGCCGCCGAGTGGCCCGCCGATGTCGAGGACCAGCGGCTCCCCGGTGTCGATCCGCCGGTCCGAGGCCGCGTGATGCGGGGAAGCCGAGTCGGGGCCCGCGGCGACGATCGCGAACTCGGCCGTGTCGTGTCCCTCGTCCATGAGCCGGTCGCGGACCTCGCGGGCGACGTCCGCCTCTGTCCGGCCGACGAGGCGGCCGGCCGCGATCGCGCCGATGACCCGGTCTGCGGCATGAGCCGCGAGGCGGAGCAGCGCGATCTCGTCGGCGTCCTTGACGATCCGAAGGGGGGCCGTGACGGTCGATCCGCGAACGAAGCGCGAGCCTGGCAGCATCGCCTGGAGGCGGAGCACGTGGCTCGCCCAGAGCGTGTCCGTGACCGCCACGATGGGCGACGGGAGCGACATCCGGCCGCCCGATGGCACGCCGACGGCTCCTCGCCCGGCCGTGGCGCGCACGAGATCCGCGACGATCGCATGCGGATCCTCGCTCTCCTCCCAGGTCCGGATGGACACGAGACCTACCGGCGCCGCCGCCGACCGGGCGGCCGGATCCGCCTCGAGGCGAGGGGCCACGAGCGTCGGCACCGTCCCGGCGTCGGCAGTGACGACGAGCATCGTCAGGCGCTCGAGCGGGATCGCGTCGTAGCCGGCGAGGTAGCGCAGGTCCGGCCCGACGCCGACGAGCAGGGCGGCGAGACGCTGCTCCGCGAGGAGTCGGCGGGCGGCGGCGAGCCGCTCCGCGTACCTGGAGGCTGGGATCGTCGGGCGCTCGGCGAGCGCGGTCATCGGGAGCCGACCGGAGTTCCCGGCGCACGATCGGCGAGCCAGGCGGCGATCGTCGCGGGACCGTGGTCCGCGAGCCGGCGATAGGCGAGGACGCGTCCCGCGCCGGCCGCGAGCGCGCGCCGTCGGAGCGCAAGGTCGTCATGCTGTCCCACAGCGAGGACGCTGGCCCCGATCGCGACCGCCGCGGCCACCGCCTCGACGCCGTCGTATGCCCGGGCGGTGAGATCCACGATGGCGGCGGCATCCTCGTCGACCCGCAGGGCCACCTCAAGCGCGTTCAGCGTCCGGACGGCGACCGGTTCGCCACCGGCGGTCCGGATCGCCGCGACGAGGCGGGTCGACCAGATGAGGTCGTCGGCGAGGACGACGACCCGCCGTTCCGTCACCTCAGCCGACGATCTCGGCGATGCGGTGGAAGACGTCCCTCGCGGTGACGATCCCGGTCGGGCGGCCGAGCTCGACGAGGGGGATGTGCCGGAAGCCGCCGACCGCCATCTTGTTGATGGCGACGGCGACGGTGTCGTCCCTGCGGAGGACGACCGGGTCACGGGTCATGACGTCGCCGACGGTGAGCCCGGCGAGCCTGCGGCCGGCGAGCTTGAGGAGTGCGTCGCGTTCGGTGAAGATGCCGACGAGCCGGCCGCGGTCCACGACGAGCAGCGCGTCCACCGCCTCGTCCCGCATGGACTCGAGCGCCTCGCTCATCGGGGTATCCCGGGCGACCATGAGCGGGGCCTGGGACGCGAGCCCGGAGAGCCGCGCATCGAACCGGGTGTGGGGTGCGAGGCGGTCGGACCCCGTGAGCGGTGTGCCGCACCGGTCGCACTCATCCTCGCCGGCGATGTTGTCGAAGCCGCAGGCGGGACAGATCATGGTCGGTCGTCCGGTTCGACCGTCCAGGTCTCGCCGCCGTTGAGGAGCTTCTCGAGATCGCCCTCGCCGCGTTGCTCGACGGCGGCCGCGAGCTGGGCGCTGAGGAGCTCGTCGTGGGTCGGGCGTTCGACGTCCCGGATGACGCCGACGGGGACCGGGAAGTCCGGGAAGAACATCCGGCTGAGCATGAACGCGAGGTAGGGGTCCTCGGCGTGCTCATCGTGGACGAGGATGTCGTCCTCCGCGACCCCGTCGACACCGAGCTGGACGACCTCGGGGTGGAGGCCGCGGAGCCGGATCCCGCGATCGCGGTCCTTGCCGAAGAGCATCGGGCGGCCGTGCTCGAGGACGAGCATCCGATCGTCGCGGACCTCCCGGTCGGTGAACGATCGCCAGGCCCCGTCGTTGAAGATGTTGCAGTTCTGGAGGACCTCCGTGAACGCCGAGCCGCGATGCCGGCCGGCCCGCTCGAGCGTCTGTTGAAGATGCTCGGTATGCGTATCGACCGAGCGGGCGACGAACGTGGCCTCCGCGGCGAGGGCGACCGAGAGCGGCATGATCGGGTGATCGATCGTCCCGTCCGGCGTCGACTTCGTCCGCTTGCCGAGCTCGGAGGTGGGGCTCGCCTGGCCTTTGGTCAGGCCGTAGATCCGGTTGTTGAACATGACGAGCTTGATGTCGACGTTGCGGCGCATGGAGTGCAGGACGTGATTGCCGCCGATCGAGAGCGCGTCGCCGTCGCCGGTGATGACCCAGACCATGAGGTCCGGGCGGGCGGCCTTGAGGCCGGTCGCAAGCGTCGGCGCTCGACCATGGATCGAATGGAAGCCGTACGTGTTCATGTAGTACGGGAGGCGGCCGGAGCAGCCGATCCCGCTGATGAAGACGATGTTCTCCTTCGGATACCCGAAGTCCGGCATGACCTTCTGGGTCTGGGCGAGGATCGAGTAGTCGCCGCAGCCGGGGCACCAGCGGACCTCCTGGTCCGACACGAAGTCCTTGCGGGTGAGCTGGGTGAGGACCGCCTGGTTCGCCGGGCTGAGCGCCGGCGGCTCGAGGGGGGTCGGCGCGGTCGGCGGTGTGGCGATGGCTCGATCGGTCATGAGACGGTCTTCCCTTCGAGGGCGGCTTCGGCGGCTTCGACGATCTCGGTGATCCGGAACGGCTTGCCGCGGACCCGGTCGTAGCTGATCGCGTCGACGAGGTAGCGACCCCGGACCAGCAGCGCGAGCTGGCCGAGATTGATCTCCGGGATGAGGACCCGGCGGTAATTCGACAGGATCGTCCCGAGGTTCCGCGGGAACGGATTGAGATGGCGGAGGTGGGCGTGGGCGACGCTCTGGCCAGTGGCCTGGAGTCGTTCGGCGGCGCTCCGGATGGAGCCGTACGTCGAGCCCCAGCCGAGGATGAGGAGGTCGCCGCGCTGCGGACCGAAGACGGTGAGCTCCGGGATGTCGTTCGCGATGCCGGCGATCTTGGCCTGGCGGAGGAGCTGCATCCGATGGTGGTTGTCCGGGTCATAGCTCACGTTCCCGGTGACATCCGCCTTCTCGAGACCGCCGATCCGATGCTCGAGGCCGGGCGTCCCGGGCACCGCCCACGGACGGGCGAGGGTCTTCGGGTCGCGATCGTACGGGTGGAAGCCCGCGCGTTCCGTCCGGTTCTCGACGCCGATCTCGGGCAGGCTCGCGACCGACGGGATGAGCCACGGCTCGGCTCCCGTGGCGAGGAACGCATCCGAGAGGTAGATGACCGGGGTCATGTACGTGAGGGCGATCCGGACGGCCTCGAACGCCATGTCGAAGCAGTCGCCCGGCGTCGCCGGGGCGACGACCGCGACCGGCGAGTCGCTGTTCCGTCCGAAGAGGACCTGCAGGAGATCCGCCTGCTCGTTCTTCGTGGGCATCCCGGTGGACGGGCCGGCCCGCTGCACGTCGATGACCACGAGCGGCAGCTCGACCATCACCGCGAGGCCGATCGCTTCGCTCTTGAGCGCGATCCCCGGCCCGGACGTGCCGGTCATCCCGAGGGCACCGCCGTAGCTCGCGCCGATCGCCGAGCCGATCGCGGCGATCTCGTCCTCCGCCTGGAACGTCTTGACCCCGAAGTGCTTGTAGCCGGATAGCAGGTGGAGGATGTCGGAGGCCGGCGTGATCGGGTACGAGCCGTAGAAGATCGGGCGTCCGGACTTCCGGCTGGCCGCGACGAACCCGAGCGCCGTCGCCTCGTTGCCGGTGATGTTCCGGTACCGGCCGGGCGGTAGATGGGCCGGCGCGACCCGGTAGTGCGTATGGAACATCTCGGTCGTCTCGCCGAAGGCGTAGCCGGCCTTGAGCGCCCGGGCGTTCGCCTCCGCGATGACCGGGCGGGCCTTGAACCGATCCTCGATCCAGCGGAGCGTCGGATCCATGCTCCGCTCGTAGAGCCAGAACATGAGGCCGAGGGCGAAGAAGTTCTTCGTCAGGTCGATCTGCTTGTTCGACATCTCGAGACCGTCAAGCGAGCGCGCGTTGAGGCTCGAGATGGGGATGGGGAAGACCGTGTACTGGCTGAGCGTCCCATCGTGAAGGGGGTTCTCGGCATAGCCGACCTTGTGAAGGTTCGTCGGCGTGAAGGCGTCCTCGTTGACGATGAGCGCGCCTCCAGCCGGCAGGTCGCCGATGTTCGCCTTGAGGGCCGCCGGGTTCATCGCGACGAGGACGTCCGGCTGATCGCCCGGGGTGTGGATGTCCGTGCTGCTGAAGCTCAGCTGGAAGCCGGAGACACCGGGCAGCGAGCCAGCTGGCGCCCGGATCTCTGCCGGGAAGTCCGGGAGGGTGCTGATGTCATTGCCGAAGACGGCGGCGGTCCGGGTGAACTGCGTGCCGGTGAGCTGCATCCCGTCGCCGGAGTCGCCGGCGAACCGGATCGTGACGCGTTCGAGCTCCTGCGTCGGAAGATGACGCTCGGCGATGGTCACGCTCCCTCCGACTCCTTCATCTGCTGGTGCGGGCGGGGCGGAAGGTTGAGGACCTCCTCCGGGAACGCCTCCGCGAGATAGCGCAGGACGTCCTGCGGCCGGACGATCCCCTGGAGGGTGCCGGTCGCGTCGACGATCGGCACGTTCCGGTAGCGACCCGTCTCCATGAGCGCGACGGCGGCGGCGATGGGGTCGTCGAGCCGGAGCGTGTGCGGCTCCGCGTTCATGAGCGCCTCGACGGGCCGATCAAGCTCCTCATCCGTACCGACGAGCTGGGCGACGATGTCGCGCTCGGTGAGCACGCCGAGCAGCCGCCCCTTCGCGTCCGCGACGACGACGCTGTCTCCGGTCCCCGTCCCCTGGATCGCGAGGAGGCACGTCGCGAGGCTCGTCCCGGGCGCGACACGGACGGGATCACGGCGCCGGAGGACCTTGATCGGCTCGTCGAGGAGCGTGGGGACCCGCTCGGCGACAGGGCGCACTCGTGTTACATCGCTCACGTCGCGAAGTGTAGGACCGCATCGGAAAACCGACCAGCCGCTGGAGGGGCGGTTGGCGTGGCGTGGCGCCGCCCGTCCTCCGGAGCGGCGGCGGCCGCGCCGGCGTTTTCCCCGCAGATCGACTCCTGCGGACCGTTAGTGAGCCCGCGGCCTCGGATTCGATCAAGACGCCGCGCAGACTCGCAGTCCACGCACGAATCGGCGGGGCGGCTGATCGATCTCGCCGTTCCGAGCGCGACTCCCGTCGGTAAGCGCCTGGAGCAGTCGATCAGCGATGAAATCGGCCCGACGACCTCGCGGCCGCAAGCGGTCGGGGCAGGCCGGACTGCGAACCCCTGGTGTCGGGCGAGCCGAGTACGTCGGGCGTCAAGAGCGTCCGGTCCGATACGTCGGGCGTCGAGAGCGTCCGGTCCGATACGATCGGGCGACCATGGATCGTCGTCGCGCCGTCGGGGTGCTCATCGTCGTCGTCTCCGCCTGCGGATTCGGCTCGGGAGCGCTGTTCGCCAAGCCGGCCTACGACGCGGGCATCGACTGGCTGACGCTCCTCGCCTGGCGCTTCGCGATCGGGGCGACCCTCGCCTGGCTGTGGCTCCTGATCTCGCCGGCGCGGCGGGCCGGCCTCCGCGCGATCTCGCGCCGCCAGGTGGCCGGTGCGCTCGCCCTCGGCGCCCTCTACACGGGGAACGCGTCGACCTACTACGCCGCGCTCGAGACGGTCTCTGCGTCGCTTGCAGCCCTCATCGTCTACATCTACCCCGTGCTCGTGGCGGTGCTGACGCTGCGCATCGGGCAGCCCCTCGAGGGTCGTCGCGCATGGGCCGCCCTCGGCGTCGCGACGCTCGGGGCGGTGCTGGCGATCGGCGGCATCGACACCACGCATACGCCACCCCTGAGTGGACTCCTCCTCGCGGTCGCCTCGCCGCTCATCTACGCCTGCTGGATCGTCCTGTCGGCGCGTCTCGGCGGCGAGCGGCGGGATCGGGCGGGCCACGAGGACGAAGCGGGAGCCGCTGCTGCCGTAGCGAGCGCGCTCATGATGACGGCGAGCGCGACGATCTTCTGGGTCGTCGGACTCGCGGCGGACCGGCCGCTCGCCCCGACCTCCATCCCGGCAGCTGCGTGGGCGCCGCTCCTCGGCCTCGGCATCGCCTCGACGTTCGTCGCGATCCAGCTGTTCTACGCCGGCGCCCGGCGGATCGGCGCCGCCCAGGCGGCCCTCATCAGCACGGTCGAACCGGTCTACACGATCACCCTTGCGGCGCTCCTCCTCGGCGAGTTCCTCACCCCGATCCAGCTGGCCGGCGGGGCACTCATCCTCGGAGCGGTCCTGCTCGCCCAGACGTCCGGACGGGCGCGGACCGCGGCGCCGGAGCTCCGGCTCGCCGACGAGTGACCATCCGAGCGCCGCGCGGTCAGTCCGGGAATGCCTCCGCGCCGCGGGAGGCGAGCTCGGAGGCCTCGCGACCGCCATCCTCCGGTGGCAGCCACGAATACGGGTAGGCTGGGTCGTCGAGCTCGGCCGCCTGGCGCGTGAGCCGCAGCGGGTGGAAGGTGTCCACCATGACCGCGAGCTCGTCCGTCCGTTCCTTGCCGATCGACGCCTCCGCGGTCCCGGGATGTGGGCCGTGAGGGATCCCCGCCGGATGAACGGTGAACGAGGCGATCTCGACGCCGCGCCGGCTCATAAAATTGCCGGCCACGTAATAGATGACCTCGTCGCTGTTGATGTTGCTGTGGTTGTACGGCGCGGGGATCGCGAGCGGGTGGTAGTCGAACTTCCGCGGCACGAACGAGCAGACGACGAAGTTCCGGCCCTGGAATGTCTGGTGGACCGGCGGCGGCTGATGGACGCGGCCGGTGATCGGCTCGAAGTCGCCGATGTTGAAGATGTACGGCCAGAGATAACCGTCCCAGCCGACGACGTCGAACGGGTGGTGGCGGTAGTGGTAGGCGGTGATTCGACCGCGGACCTTGACATCGACGACGAACTCGCCGGTCTCCGTCCGTGGCGGGACCGCCTCCGGGATCCGGATGTCGCGGGCCGAGTAGGGCGCGTGTTCGAGCAGCTGGCCGTACTCGTTCCGATAGCGCTTCGGCGACTCGAGCTCGGACGGGCATTCGAGCCACAGCATCCGCTGTTCGGAGCCGGCATCCGGGGCGAGCCGCCACGTCGTCCCGATCGGGATGACGATGTAGTCGCCCGGGCCGTAGCGGAGCGGCCCGAACACCGAGTCGAACAGCCCCTCCCCCTCGTGGACGAAGAGCATCTCGTCCGCCTCGCCGTTGCGGTAGAAGCGGTCCTCCGGCATCGACTCGTCCGGCCTGACGATGCCCATCACGACATCCGCGTTGAAGTACAGGGGGATCCGCCCGCCGATCGCGTCGCCGCCCGGTTGGACCGCGCCGGTCTTCGTCAATCGGTGGCGGTGGAGGCCGTCGACCGCCTCGTCGAGCCGCACCTCGCGGACCGCCTCGACCCGGTGCGTCCGCGTCGGCGGCGTCACGTGGTAGAGGAGGCTGCTCCGCCCGACGAAGCCCTCGACACCGAAGAGCTCCTCGGCGTAGAGGCTCCCGTCCGGAGCCCGGTGCTGCGTGTGGCGCTTGTGCGGCACGTTGCCGCGCGAGATGTAGAACATCGGGCGAGCCTCCTTGGCGGACGAGTCTAGTCCGGCGTCAGCCGCCCGGATCGTCGCCCACGATCGCACTCCGCCGCTCGAGCAGGGCGACGTCGCGCCAGCGGCTCGCTGCGTCGCGGCCGAGTCGCCGCTGGACGCCGACGATCCTGAAACCGGCCCGCGCGTGGAGGGCGAAGCTCGCCGCGTTCTCGGCGAGGATCCCGGCCTGGAGTGTCCAGACCCCGGCAGCCTCCGAGGCCGGGATGAGCTCGCCGAGGAGCGCCGTGCCGACACCGCGTCCGTGCGCGGCGGGATCGACATACACGCTCTCCCAGGCGACCCCGGCGTAGACGGGTCGGTGCGCGTACGGACCGAGTGCGGTCCAGCCGATGATCCGCTCATCGAGGTCCACCGCCACGAACCGGCACTCCGTCCGATGCGCGGCGTCCCACCCGTCCCACTCCGGCGCGTCGCGTTCGAGCGTCGCGTTGCCGCTCGCGATCCCCGCCTCGTAGATCCGGCGGACCGACGGCCAGTCCGCGGCGCGCATCGGCCTGATGAGGGTCATCGGCGATCGCGCGATGGCGGGCGGTCGACGATCGGTGTCCGGAGCTCGCCGAGGCGCTCGATGCCGAGCACGACCTCGTCGCCAGGTTCGAGGTAGCGGCCGAGGGTCTCGTCCCTCACCTCGAGGAGGCAACCGGTCCCGACGGTCCCACTGCCGATGAGGTCGCCCGGCCGGAGGCCGACGTCGGCGGACGCACGGGCGAGCATCTCGCCGAAGGAGAACCGCGCGTCGCTCCACCTGCCCCGGCCGATGGGATGCGTGATGCCTGCGGCGTCGAAGACGGTCGCGGTCATCGCGAGGTCCGGACCGGTCGCCCCAGGTCGGCGCGCATCGGCGATCTCGTCCGGGGTGACGAGCCACGGGCCGATGGAGCTCGCGAAGTCCTTGCCCTTCGCCGGCCCGAGCCGGACGGTCGTCTCGTCGCGCTGGAGGTCGCGCGCCGACCAGTCGTCGAGGATGCAGTAGCCGCCGATCGCCTCCTCCGCCCTCGCCGGGTCGAGATCGCGAGCCGGCGTGTCGACGAGGGCGCAGACCTCGAGCTCGAGATCGAGCTCGGACGAGCCGCGAGGTGCCCAGACCGAATCATCCGAGCCACGGAGCTCGGAGACGTTGCTGAAGTAGAAGACCGGCAGTCGATACCAGGCCTCGGGCACCTCGCCGCCGCGACGCCGCCACATGGCGGCGACGTGGCCCTCGAAGGCGTAGAAGTCGCGGAGGCTCGGCGGGCGCAGGATCGGCGGCCCGAGGCGAAGATCGCTCGCGGCGAGGATCGCGTCGTCGTCCGGATCGTCCGGATCGTCCGGATCGTCCGGTTCGCTCGGCTCGGTGAGCGCGAGGAACCCCTCGAGGATCGCCCGCAGGGCTTCGACGCGACGACCGGCGGCGAGGTGATCGTCGAGGGTCGTGACCGGCGAGCGGAAGAGGCCGTCGTTGTGGGCGAGGCGCGGATCTGCCGCGAGCAGACGGCGTCGCGCGACCTCGAGGTCGAGCCACCCTCCCGGGGACGGCGCGGCGGCAGCCGGACCGCCGAGTGCGGCGGCGAGTCGCCACGGCGTCCCCGCGGGCGCGTGACGTTCGCGGACGTGCGCGATCCTCATGGGGACTAGAGGTTCCCGCGCCGCGCCTGTTCGATCTCGATGGCCTCGAAGAGCGCCTTGAAGTTGCCGACCCCGAACCCGCGCGACCCGTGCCGTTCGATGACCTCGAAGAAGAACGTAGGCCGATCCTGCACCGGACGGGTGAAGATCTGGAGCAGGTAGCCCTCCTCGTCGCGGTCCGCCTCGATGCCGAGCTCCTCGAGCGTCGCCATCGGCACGCCGACATCCCCGACGCGTTCGGCAAGCGTCTCGTAATACGCGTGCGGCATGCCGAGGAACTCCACGCCGTTCTCTCGGAGCGTTCCCACGGTCGCCACGATGTCGTCCGTGCGGAGGGCGATGTGCTGACAGCCGGGCATGCCGTACCAGTCGAGGAACTCCTGGATCTGGCTCTTCTTCTTGCCGCTGGCCGGCTCGTTGATCGGGAACTTGATGCGGCCGGAGCCGTTCGTCATGACCTTGGACATGAGCGCCGAGTACTCGGTGTGGATGACCGAGTCGTCGTAGTGGATGAGCTGGCTGAAACCGAACACGTCGCGATAGAAGTCGACGAAGCTGTCCATCTCGCCGAGGGCGACGTTGCCGACGCAGTGGTCGACCTCGAGGAGGCTCATCCCGGCGGCGGCACGGGCGGGCCTGCCGATGCGGCGATACCCCGGCGCGAACACGCCGCTGTAGGCGGACCGATCGATGAAGCTGTGGCGCGTCTCGCCGTAGGTCCAGACTGCCGCACGACGGAGGACGCCGTCCGCGCCGCCGTCAAGCTCGAGCGGCTCGCTGGCCGAGCGAGCGCCCCGCGCGGTCGTCTCGCGCCAGGAATGGGTGACATCCTCGACGGTGAACGCGATGTCCCTGACCCCGTCGCCGTGAGCCCTGACATGCTCCGCCACCTCGCCGTCCGGGGTCAGCGGCGCGGTGAGGACGAACGTGATGTCGTTGCGCCGCATGACGTAGCTCGCCCGGTCGCGGACGCCCGTCTCGAGGCCGGCGAAGGCGACCGGAGTGAAGCCCCACAGCGCTCGGTAGTAGGCGGCCGCCTGGCGCGCGTTGCCGACCCAGAACTCGATGTGGTCGATCCCGGCGAGCGGCAGGAAGTCGGCGGCTCGGGCGAAGGCTCCCGGATCGAGCCGCGCACCCGCCTGGTTCGCCGTCCCGAGGTCCGTCGGCAGTATCTGGGTCATGGGTGTGTCCTCCGATGCGACGCGGTCCGCGCACATGCACGAGGGACGGTGCGACACTTCGGTCGCCCATCGATCCGGGCCAGTATGGAACGCGGTCATGGAGCGTCAAGCGACGGCAGAGGAGCCTCATGTCCGATCGACCGACCCGGTCAGCCGCGATCGAGCGGCTGGAGCACGCCGGACGCGACATCCACGACCTCGGGCCGCGCGTCGAGGCCGGCGCGCCGTGGCCGCTCGCCGACCGGTTCGGCACCGAGCCCGAGGCACGTTGGGGGCCGCCCGAGATCCTCGCCCACCTCGCCGAGATGCTCCCGTTCTGGCTCGGTGAGATCGAGCGGATCGTCGCCTCCGCGCGTCCGTCGCCGTTCGGACGCGTCGCCACCGACGCCCTCCGGCTGGCGACGATCGAACGGGACCGCTCGCTCCCGCCACGTGAGTTGTTCTCGCGGATCGCGAACGACCTCGAGCGCTACGAGCGCCGCCTGCCGGAGCTTGCCGAGGCCGACCTCGCCGCGGTCGGGATCCACCCGCGATCCGGCGAGCTGTCCGTCGCGGACGTCCTCGAGCGAATGGTGGTCGGCCATCTCGAGGAGCACGTGGTCCAGATCCGCGAGGCGATCGGCTGACCCGATGTTCATCCTCTACGCGGTCGTCGTCGGAATCGTCGCCGGGTACCTGACGGGCGGCCGCCTCGAAGGCCTGGCGACCGTCCGGTTTCGCTGGGCCGGGCTCGCGATCGCCGGCTTCGCGATCCAGCTCATCCTCTTCCTCGGTCCGGTCGCCGAGGCCCTCGATGGCGCGCCGGCGCTCGGTGTCGCGGCCTATGTCGGATCGACGGCACTCGTCCTCGGCGCCGTGCTCGCCAACCTCCGACTGCGGGGACTCGCGATCGTCGCGCTGGGCGCCGCGCTCAATGCGGCCGCCATCGTGGCGAACGGCGGGATCATGCCCACCACGGTCGGGGCGCTCGCCATCGCGGGGCGCGCTCCCGGCATCGGTTTCTCGAATAGCGCGGTGCGGGTGGATCCGGCGCTTCCCTGGCTCGTGGACCGGTTCGGCCTGCCGTCATGGCTTCCGCTCGCGAACGTCTTTTCGCTCGGCGACGTCATCATCGGGCTCGGCATCGCGATCGCGGTGGCGGCCGGCATGCGCGCCCGCTCGAGGACCGCGGACGCAGCCCCCGTCCGACCCGGACCGCGGTAGTACGAACGGGCCATTGGGCGTCGTGCGCGCACGCGCTACCGTGCGCAGCCTGGAAGCGGTGTCGCTTCCCATCGGAGTCCCGTCCAGGGCACACCCGTCGCAAGGCGGGGTCGCAAAGCCAGGGATCTCCCCCGCGAGGGCAGAGACCGCCCGGCCGCCGGAACGACGATGCTGGACCGCTCAGAGGTGACGATGTGGACGCGGACCTGGCGCGCTTCACCGTGGTACCGGCGCCATACGGCGGCGGCGCACTCACCCTGGGGAACAGGAAGACAGGTTCGTCATGAAGCTCGTGATCAAGTCGCAGGCGCTCCGCGTCCTCCTGGCCCTGGGCGCGCTCGCCAGCTCGGCTCTCGTGCTCGAGGCCGGCAGGCGCTGGTGGTAGGCCGTTCCGGCCGCTGAGGCCGGGGCCGCAGCCCGAGACCGCCGGCTCGTCCGGCGGTCTCGTCGCGTCCGGGGCGGGACGAGCGAACGCGAGACGACGCGGATGGACCCGCTCGCGATCGCGGCGCCGGCGCGTATCGTACGGACGGCGACCGCTCCGCGTCCCCGGCGGGGCGACCGTCGCCAGCCGACGAGACGACGTCATCCGACGGAGAGGAGCCCGACGTGTTCACCCTCGCCGTCTCCCCCCTCGAGCTCGTCGTCCGCTCGATCCTCGTCTACGTCGTCTTCTTCGGTGGTCTGCGGCTGTTCGGCAAGCGCGAGATCGGCCAGTTCACCCTCTTCGACCTCGCCCTCGTCCTCCTCGCCGCGAACGCGGTCCAGCCGGCGGTCACCGGTCCCGACGCGTCGGTCCCAGGAGGCGTCATCATCCTCGTCACGCTCTTCGCGACGAACCGGCTCGTCGCCGAAGCACGGACGCGTCTCCCGTGGGTCCGCCGGCTCCTGGAGTTCAGCCCGACCGTCATCGGCCGCGACGGCGCCTGGCTCCCAGACGTCCTCGAGCGCGAGGGCCTCGACCTCACCGACTGCGATGCCGCCCTCCGGGAGCACGGTCTCGACGACGTGAGCGACGTCAAGCTCGCGACCCTCGAGGAGGACGGCTCGATCAGCATCGTGCCCGTGGAAGGGATGACGGTCGACGCGGCACGTCGGCGGCGGCGCCGGTTTCGCCGGTCGCGCTGAGCGGCGCTCTTGATCCGGCGCTCCCGCCCGCCCGATCAGGACCCGGTCGGGACCGCTGCCTCGAGGACGTGGCGGCGGAGGAACTCGCGGGTCCGGGTGAACGCATCGCGCCGGTTCTCCCGCGACTGCCAGCCGTGGGCCTCGTCGTCGTACCAGTGGACCTCGTGATGCTTGCCCTCGATCTCGAGCGCCTCGATCATCCGCTCGGACATGAGCGGCACGACGCGCTTGTCCCTGCGGCCGTGGAGGATGAGGAGCGGTGCCTCGAGCCGCTCCGCCCGATAGACCGGCGAGCCGCGACGGAAGAGGTCCCCCCGTCCGGGATCGTCCGGTGAGCCCATCTGGCGATCGAGGTCGATGCGACCGGGCCGGTCGCCGTGGCGGTAGCTCTCGGCGATCTCCGAGTCGCCATAGAGGTCGATGCCGGCCGCCCAGAGCGATGGCTCCTCCACGAGCGCCGAGAGCACGAGGTAGCCGCCGTACGAACCGCCCCAGATGGCCAGCCGTCCGTCGCACCACGGCTGCTCGCGGAGCCAGCGCGCCGCATCGATGACGTCGAAGACGTCGGCGTGACCCCACTCGCCCATGTTCGCCTCGCGGAACGTCCGGCCGTAGCCGGTCGAGCCGCGGAAGTCGACATCAAGGATGGCGAACCCGTCACGGACGAGCACCTGCCTGAACGGGCCCCAGCCCCGGTACGACTGCCAGGTGGGGCCGCCGTGGACGTTGACGATCGCCGGGACCCGTCGTCCGCCGCGACGTCCGCTCGCGGTCGACGGCCGGAGGAGCGTCCCCTCGATGCGGAGGCCGTCACGGGCGCCGACGGTGACGCGCTCCTCGGGCGCGAATCGCGCGACCGCCGGAGCGAGGACCGCCGGAAGGGAGGTACTCATCGGCCGCGGCCGGGATCCCTCCGGAGCGACGCCCGGGACCGGGAGCAGCCACAGGTCCTGCGGTCGCGTGGCTGACTCGCCGATCGCTGCGATCCACGCTCCGTCGGGCAGCCAGCCCACCGCTCGCCAGACGCCGGCCCATGGCTGGATCGGCGTCCCTCCCGCGACACTCGGTCGCGGGAGCTTCGGCGGACGACCCCGTCCGCGCTTCAGCGGTCCGCTGCCGGCAACGGCCGTCACGACGAGATCGACGAGGCCATCGTGGACGGCGATGTGCACACAGCGCGAACCGTCCGGCGACGGAAGCGGGGCATAGCCGAACCCACCGCCCGGCTCTCCGTGCTCTGGCGGGCCGGCCGTCACGACGGTCCGCGCCTCGAGATCCGGAGCGAGACGCACCACGTCGAACCAGCCGCTCGCATCGGTGAGGAAGAGGAGGCCGCCATCCGGCAGCCAGTGGGCGCCGCACTCCCAGTCCCCGCCGCCGCCGATGCGGCGCTCGTCGCCGGTCGCGACGTCGACGATGGAGATCCGCGATGCGTGGCGGACGCTCGGCCCGCGCTGGCCGGCGACTGCGAGCCGGGTCCCGTTCGGCGACCACTCGAACTCTTCGACGTCGAGGCCAGCGGCCGTCACCGGGCGCGGCTCGAGACGCCGCGGCACCGCCGCAGGCCGGCCGCGCCGGGGCACGGGTGCCTCGATGACCCAGACCTGCGCCCAGCCGCGCCGGCGCGAGATGCAAGCGAGTCGCCCGCCGTCCGGGGACCAGTGCGGCGCGGTGTTGCCGGCCGGATGGTCGGTGACGGTCGTGAGCCGCGTCCCATCGATGTCGACGATGCAGATCGCCATGTCGCGGACGAACGCGAGCCGCCGACCGTCCGGCGACCAGCGCGGATCCGAGATCGGCTTCTCGGACGAGGTGATGCGGACCGGCATGCCGCCCCTGACCGGCTGGATGTACAGCTGTCGGGCGCCTCCCGACTCCTGGGTGAAGGCGATCGATCGTCCCCGCGGATCGATCCGGAACTCGCGCGGCGCCTCGACGGCGACGATGTGCTCGATGGTGAGCGGGTCGCCCGACGGCGCCGGGGTCGGGGTCGAGCCGCCAGACGAGCCTGCGGTCGGACCGCTCGATGGGGGTGCCGGGTCCCGCCGCCCGGAGCCGCCGATCACTCGCCGCATCAGCGGCCCGCGTCGCGGCCGACCGTCGCCTCGAGCTCCTCGCCGAGCTCGACCGTCCGCCGGAACGCCGCCCAGACGGCCTCGGAGAGGACGGTCCGGAGGCGGCCGGACTCGAGCTCGTGGAGCGCCGCGGCGGACGTCCCGCCGGGCGAGGTGACCATGTTCCGGAGGACCGCCGGGTGATCGCCCGACTGCTTCGCGAAGTGGGTGCTCCCCTCGAGCGTCTCGATCACGAGGTCGTGGGCGATGTGACGGGGGAACCCGAGATGGACGGCCGCATCGATGAGCGCCTCCATGACGAGGAAGACGTACGTCGGTCCGGTGCCGCTGACGGCGGTCGCCATCGCCACGAACCGCTCGTCGTCCACCTCGATCTCGTGTCCGAGAGCCCGGAGCAGGGCGCTCGCCTGAACACGCTGCTCGGCGGTCGTCGCTGGCGTCGCGTACCAGACGGTCATCCCGCGACCGAGCCGGGCGGGGGTGTTCGGCATGCTGCGGACCACCTGGCCGTGGCCGAGGAAGCCGATGAGCGCGGCCGTCGTTGCGCCGGCGATGACGGACAGGACGAGCTGGCCGTCCCGGAGCGTCGGCCCGATCTCGCGACCCACGCGGGCGAGCATCTGGGGCTTGATCGCGAGCAGGACGACGTCCGCCGCGGAGACCGCCTCGACATTCGAGGCGGTCGTCCGGATGCCATAGAGCCGTGCGAGCTCGTCGCGCCGATCGGCGCGCGGGTGGCTCGCGACCACCTGGGCGGGCTCGACGAGCTCGCCCCGCAGGAGACCGGCGATCATCGCCTCGGCCATCACGCCGGAACCGACCGTGGCGATCGTGCGATGGGTCAGGGGGGACATCGCGCCGAGTATACCGATGCGCCTCGCGGCTCGACCTATGCCGTGGCCCGGCCGAGCAGGAAGAACCGGCTCGTCGTCGCCACGGTCGCGGTCCGGAAACCGGCCGCGAGGAGGGCGGTCTCCAGGTCCGCGGGCTCGTGATAGACCTTCCAGATCGTGAAGGTGCGGCCGTCGTCGAGCCGACGGACCATCGTCTCCGAGGCGGGATCCACCTCGTGGTCGACCGCCGACGACCGCGGGTCGTGGCGCGAGTCGATGAAGGCGAACGTCCCGCCGGGTCGGAGCCAGCGACGGACGAGGTCGAGGAATGCCACGAGGCGCGCCCGCGGCACGTGGCTCAGCCAGAAGCCGGCGAACAGCGCGTCGGCCGGTGGTGCCTCGGGCTCCGCCCACACGTCGCGGACGTGAAGATGAGCCCGAAGACCATGGGCGAGCAGCCGGTCCCGAGCGCGATCGAGCGGCGCCGACGCGCCGTCGTACGCCGCGAGCTCACCCTTGCTGGCCAGGAGCGGCGACCACCAGCCGGTCCCCGCGGCGAGCTCGACGATGCGCCCACCGATCGGCAGGCCATCCAGCCAGACGGTCGCCGCGTCGAGATCGACCGCCCAGGCCATGTCGTCGAGCGGCCCATGAGCGAACCTGCCGCGCCGCAGGTACCAATCGTCGTACTCCGGAGCGCGCGCTTCGTAGTAGGCGAGCATCTCGCGGGCCCGCTCCGGGTCATCCGGAAGGGGCCCGAGTGCCGATCCCGCGGCCGGCAGATCCGGCGCTGCTGCGGTCGGTGACTCCGCTGATCTCGCGGTCTGTACGCCCGCTCGGGCGGCTGCCGCACGAGCGGCCAGCGCGTCGCGGAGGCGGAACCGGAGGAACGGATTGTCACCGGCGCGCCCGAGGCAGTCCGGACAGAGCTGCGCCCAGCCCTCGAGATCGTCCGGGCCGCTGGTCGCGTGCGCCGACCCACACCACAGGCAGTCGAAGGACGCCCGGAACGGCATGGACCGGGTCGGCGGCGGCATGCGGCTCAGGCCGGGACCGGCACCCAGCTCATCGGCGGCGACACGTCGATGAATCGGCTCGGATCGAAGATCTCGGCGAGGATAGCGATGCCGTCGACGACCCGCGGTCCCGGGCGGCTGAAGTACGCCGAGCCGTCGACCGCGATGACGTTCTGGCGCTGGACCGCCGGGATGTCCGCCCAGCCGGCCGGTTTGCGCAGTCGCGCGAGCTCGAGGACGGCATCCGCGAGCCCGAGCCCGCAGGGCATGACGAGGAGCATCTCGGGCTCGAGATCGCGGATCGTCCGCCACGTCGTTCGGACGGATGGCTCACCGTCGCGGCCGAGGAGGTCCCAGCCGCCCGCGCGGCGGATCTGCTCGGGCACCCAGTGCCCGACGGTCATCGGTGGGTCGAGCCACTCGAGCGCGACGACGCGGACCGGCCGGTGGCCCTGCGCCCGACCGCGATCCACCTTCGCCTCGATCCGCCCGAGCCGGCGTCGAAGGCGTCCGAGCAGCGCCACCGCCTTGCGTTCCGTGTCACTCATCGCGCCCACCGTGGCGATCGAGTTGAAGATCCCCTCGAGCGACGTGGGCTCGAGCGAGACGACCGCGATATCGCGATGGATGGACCGGGCGATCCCCTCGACGGACGCCCGATCGGGCGCACAGACCGGGCAGAGGGACTGGGTGAGGATCAGATCGGGCCGCGCGCGGCGAAGGGCCGCCTCGTCGAGGACGTGGAGGGGGGAACCGCTGGCGAGCGCCCGCCGGACCCGCCGGTCGATCGTCGCGCTCGCTCCGCCGGTCCGAACCGCGGGTCGCGTCATGACGGGCTTGCCGACCACCCGGGCCGGCCAGTCGCATGCATGGCTGACGCCGACGAGCTGCCGGCTCAGGCCAAGCGCGCAGACGATCTCCGTCGCCGACGGCACGAGCGAGACGATGCGCATCGGTTGAGTCTAGCGACGGACCACGTACCGCCCGATCATCGGGGCACCGAGCGGGCGGAGTCGTCAGCGAGGCTTCATCTCGTCGATCGCGACCCGGGTCACGGCGCGATCCACATACCACTGGGCGTCGAGCGTCGTGTACCGAATCCATTCGGCCGGCAACGATTCCTCAGGGAAGATCGCGTTCACCGGGCACTCCGGCTCGCACGCGCCACAGTCGATACATTCATTCGGGTCGATCTGCAGCTTCCGGTCGACGCCTTCCTCATAGTGGATGCAGTCGACCGGGCAGACCGAGACGCACGAGAGGTCGAGCACATCGATGCACGGCTCGGCGATGACGTAGGTCATGGGACTCGGGCTCCTCCGCGATCACCCGCCTCGACGGGTCTCGATCATCCGCACGGTGCACCGGTCGTCTGCCCGACCGATGCGCGGGGAGCGTATCACCCTGGAGCCAGGCGAGCCGAACGCGGCCGGGGTCCGACGGCTCGACCCGGGCGCTCAGGGACCGACGAGGCGGACGGGCACCTGCATCCCCTTCGCCCAGTGGCCCGGGATGTGGCAACCGACGATGAGCGCGGGACCGCCCGCCGGCACCGTCCAGCGGACGTCGACACGCTGGCCGGACTGGACCACGATCCGGAGCCCGGACACCCCGGGGGGCACGGTGACCACCGGGGTGGGGCCGGGTGGTGCCCCCTCGACCGCCGCCTCCGCCGCCTCCCAGGCGTCCTGAGTCGCCGCGTCGCCGATCACGGCCTCGTGCACGTCGAGCCCCGCATTGATGACGTGGAGAAGGACGGTCTCGCCCGGGATGAGGTCGACGACCGGCGGTGAGAACGCGTACTCGCGGGCGATGATGTTCACCTCCCGCGGCCGATCCACCGTCCCGGCAGTGGGGGTCGGCGTGAGCGTCGGGCCGCCGCTGTCGCAACCGCTGACGATGCTCGCCGCGGCGATGACGAACAGGGCGGCGGCGAGCGTCTGGCGGGAGCGGGGTTCCATCTCCGCACGAGTCTACGGCCGCTCCCGGGACGTGCGCCCATGGCGCGCCGCGAGGCGCAGGGCGGCGACCCGACTCGTCTGCCGGCCATGCGCGGCAGCCACCCAGCGCCTTCCACGCGGCTCGGTCGTCATGGTTCTCGATGCCCAGCGCCTGCCCCGCGGCTCTGCCGCCTTCGACGTCGACGCAGCGGTCACCTGCGGTCCCGATGCGGGCGATCCGAATGCCCAGCCGACCGTATCGGAGGATCCGGCCATGACGGTCGCCGCGATGGCCCCGGCGACGATGACGAACCTCGCACTGCGCACGGTGCTCCTCCAGCGTGCCCCTTCCCCGAGCGGCGTCGTGCACCGACGCCCGTCTCCTCGGAATGCGGAGTGTCGGGCCGCCCGCTTAGCTGCGACTTATCGCCTCGCCGCCGGGCCGGGCCGCGCTACCATCCTCGCGTGGATCCCCTCGCTCGATCGCCCCTCGACCTGGCGGCCCGCCCGGCCCTCGAAGCGGCTCGGGCGGCGCTCCGCGAAGAGATCGCGGCGACGATCGAATCACCCGGGCCGATGACGTACGGATCGCAGGCGGCGGCGGCGAGCCACGTCTTCGAGCAGCAGCGCGACCTCGCCCTCCGCGACCGTGCCGTCGGTCAGCTCGCGCTCGTCGAAGGGGCGCTTGCGCGGCTCGAGGCGAGAACGTTCGGTCGATGCCTCCGCTGCGGCGGACCGATCGGTGCCGACCGCCTCGAGGCACTCCCCTGGGCGGAGATGTGCATCGGGTGTGCCCGCATCGTCGGTCCCGGCGGATCCGGGTGACGGAGGGCCTCGTCGGGCTCGACGCGATCGAGCGTGCCGCGGCACTCCTCGTCGGCGTCGCGGCCAGGACACCGCTCGTCCCCTTCCCCGCCGTCGAGGGCGGCCTCCTCAAGGCCGAGTCCCTCCAGCCGATCGGGGCGTTCAAGATCCGCGGCGCCCACGTGGCGATCGCCGCGCTCGGCCCCGCCGAGCTCCGACGCGGCGTCATCACCTACTCGTCCGGCAATCATGCCCAGGGCGTCGCCCGGGCCGCCCGGCTGCTCGGTGCTCCGGCGGTCGTCGTCATGCCGTCCGACGCGCCGCTCCTCAAGCGTCGCCGCGTCGAAGCGGACGGCGCGGAAGTCGTCGTGGTCGGGCCGTCAAGCTCGGAGCGGCGGAGCGTCGCGGAGCGGATCGCCCTCGAACGCGGCCTGTCCATCATCCCGCCATACGACGACGATCGGATCATCGCCGGCCAGGGTACCGTCGGTCTCGAGATCGTCGAGGACGCGCCGGACGTCGCCGTCATCCTCGTCCCGATCGGTGGCGGTGGCCTTGCCTCGGGCGTCGCCGCCGCCGTCAAGGCGCTGCGTCCCGGCACCCGGGTCGTCGGGGTGGAGCCGGAGCTCGCGGCGGACGCTCGCGCGTCGCTCGAGGCCGGACGGATCGTCGAGTGGCCGGCAGAGCTCGTGAGCCGGACGATGGCCGACGGGACGCGGACCCAGGCGCTCGGCACTCGGACGTTCGCCCATCTCCTGGCGCTCCTCGACGCGATCGTCACCGTGACGGAGGCGGAGATCGCGGCCGCGGTCCGGCTCGCCGCCGAGCAGTCGCGGCTCGTGGTCGAACCATCCGGGGCGCTGTCCATCGCCGCGCTCCGCTACCGTCGCCGCGAAGCGGGGCTCGACGGGCTCGATGGCTCGCTCGTCGCCGTCGTCAGCGGCGGCAACGTCGATCCCGAGCGCTACCGGGAGCTGCTCGCCTCGCCGATCCCCGACTGACGCCCGAGCCTCACGAGGTGTGCCATCAGCCGTCGGCGCGTTCGCGGGCGAGTCGATCGGCGAGTGCCGCCTCCCGCTCCCGGATCGCCGCCATCGCGACGTCCGCCCGGCGTTCCTCGCGCGCCGTGTCTCGCTGCTCGCGGCGCATCCAGCCGGCGACGACGAGGACGATCGCCGAGATGAAGACGAAGTCACCGATGATCCACATGAGCCCGCCGGCGAGCTGCTGATCGGCGAGCGCGCCGAGGCCCCAGCCGAGATGAAGGTTCGCGTAGTGGGGATAGAGCGGGGCTCCGGCGGTGAGGATCGCGAGGGCGAGGAACGTGTTCTGCGGCATCTGGAGGAACACATACATGACCCGCGCCGGGTGCGGCATCCGCCACGGGCTCGGGTCGAGCGCGACGGCCGGCCACCAGAAGAGGAGCCCCACCGAGAGGTAGAGGGCATGCTCGATGTCGTGGACGAACGGGTCGCTCAGCGATCGGTCGAACATCGGCGAGAAATGGGTCCCCCACATGACCCCCGCGAAGAGCGACCACGAGACGACGGGGAAGGCGAGGACCTTGACGAGTCGACTGTGGAGGATCGGGAGGATGAAGCGCCGTCGCTGCTCGGGCCGCGCGACCCTGAGGAGGATGGTGATCGGGGCCCCCAGGGCCAGCAGCGGCGCGGCGACGAGGGTGAGGAGGACGTGCTGGACCATGTGGACCGAGAAGAGCGTCGTGTCGTAGCGCTCGATCACCGACTGCAGGGCGATCTCGATGGCAAGGAGGCCGCCGATGAAGGCGGCGAGGCGCGCGCGCGGCACCGGGCTGTCGGGGTGCCGCGCGTCGACGTGGCGTACCGCCCAGAGATACGCCAGGGCGAGGATCGCGAGCGGGACCGCGATGAGCGGATCGAAGGACCAGTCGAGGAGGACGTCGGAGAGCACGGGCGTCATGACCCGTCCATCGTGCCACGGAAGGCGGCGCCGGCTTCCCGGATCGGCCCCGATGGCCACGCCGCCCGGTGGCTCGGGTATCATGGCGCCGGCCGTGCCGAGGAGGCGGGCCTATCGCCAGCCCCGCCGGAGTGTCGGCGTGTCCGGGCCGCCCGACACTCGACCGTTCGAGGACCCCGCATGCCGACGACGAGGAAGAAGCCTCCGCGCCTCGCAGCGATCGCGCTGCCGTTGCTCGCGCTTCTGGTCGCCGGCTGCGCCTCGCAGGTCCCGGCCCTCTACCCGCCGCAGGACGTCACGACGCAGGGAGCGGCGACCAGAAGCCTCTACGACATCGTCTTCCTCATCGGCGCGGTCATCTTCTTCTTCGTCGAGGGGCTCATCGTCTTCGCGGTCCTCCGCTATCGCCGCAAGCCCACGGACACCGAGCTGCCGCCCCAGATCCACGGCAACAACCTCATCGAGATCGTCTGGACGGTCATCCCGACGGTGATCGTCGTGTTCCTCTTCGTCATCTCGTGGCAGACGCTCAACACGGTCGATGCGAAGTCCGCGGATCCCGCGGTCCGCGTGGCCGCCGTGGCGAAGCGCTTCTCGTGGAACTTCCTCTATCTCGGGGCAGACGGCAGGCCGCTGTTCACGACGGACGCCGCCGGCGACGGCAACTTCGGCGAGATGGTCGTCCCGGTCGGGGTGCCCATCCAGGTCGAGCTCTACAGCCCGGATGTCATCCACGCCTTCTACGTCCCGAAGTTCCTCTTCAAACGCGACGTCGTGCCGGGTCGCACGAACGAGTTCGACTTCACGGTGGACGCCCAGGATGTCGGCCAGACGTTCCGCGGCCAGTGCGCCGAGCTGTGCGGCGTGGGCCACGCGGGGATGACGTTCGACGTGAAGGCCGTGAGCATGACGGAGTACCAGACCTGGCTCCAGCAGCAGATCGCCCAGGCCGCGGCCACGCCCGCCGCGCCAGCGAGCGGCAGCCCGGCGGCGCCCGGCGCGCCGGGCGGCAATCCCTCGCCGAGTGCCGGGTCCGGCGGCACGAGCATCCAGATCGGCGCCCAGAACCTCGCCTTCGACAAGGCGACCCTCTCGGCTCCGGCCGGACAGCCGTTCCAGATCGTCTTCGCCAACAACGACCCCGGCGTGCCCCACAACGTCGAAATCAAGAATCCCGATGGAAGCATCGCCTTCAAGGGCGCCATCGTGACCGGACCCACGACCACGACGTACGCCGTTCCGGCACTCCCGGCCGGGACGTACCCGTTCCAGTGCACGGTCCACCCGACGATGACCGGCACGCTCACGGTGCAGTAAGGAGCTCCCGATGGCGACCACCGCGCTGACGCCTGCCGCCACTGCGTACCGGAGCAGCCTGTACGAGTGGGTGACGACGACCGATCACAAGAAGATCGGGATCCTCTACGTCGTCAACTCGTTCCTCTTCTTCCTCATCGGCGGCGTGCTCGCGCTCGGTGTCCGCAGTCAGCTCGCGGTGCCGGACAACAAGCTCATCTCGCCAGAGCTGTACAACCAGCTCTTCACGATGCACGCCTCGATCATGATCTTCCTGTTCATCATCCCGATGCTCGCGGGCTTCGGGAACTACATCGTCCCGCTCATGATCGGCGCGCCGGACATGGCGTTCCCGCGCATCAACGCGCTCTCGTTCTGGATGCTGCCGCTCGCCGGGATCATCATGCTGAGCGGCTTCCTGACCCCCGGGGGCGCGGCCGCCGAGGGATGGACGTCGTACAGCCCGCTCGCCCAGCGGGCCTACTCGGGCATCGGGACGGATCTGTGGATCGTCGCGGTCGCGCTCATCGGCACGAGCTCGATCCTCGGCGCCGTCAACTTCCTCGTGACGATCTTCAAGATGCGGGCGCCGGGCATGACGATGTTCCGGATGCCGATCATGGCGTGGACGGTCCTCGTGACGAGCGTCCTCGTGCTGCTGGCGACGCCGGTCCTCACGAGCGGCCTCATCATGCTGTTCATCGACCGCAACTACGGCGGCCATTTCTTCGACCCGGCGACCGGCGGGAACGCGATCCTCTGGCAGAACATCTTCTGGTTCTACTCGCATCCCGCCGTCTACATCATGATCCTGCCGGCGATGGGGATGATCAGTGAGATCCTGCCGGTCTTCTCGCGGAAGCCGCTCTTCGGCTACAAGGCGTTCGTCTTCGCGACGGCCGGCATCGGCGCACTCGGGTTCTCCGTGTGGGCCCATCACATGTTCACGACCGGGGCGGTCTACCTGCCGTTCTTCAGCTTCATGACGTTCCTCATCGCCGTGCCGACCGGCGTGAAGATGTTCAACTGGATCGCGACCCTCTACCGCGGGCAGCTCACGTTCTCGACGCCGCTCCTGTTCGCCCTCGGCTTCCTCTCGATGTTCCTCATCGGCGGAATCGACGGCGCGTTCAGCGCGGCGGTCCCGGTGGACTTCGCCCTGCACGACACGTACTGGGTCGTGTCGCACCTCCACTACGTCCTGTTCGGCGGCTCGGTCTTCGGGGTCATGGCCGGCACCTACTACTGGTTCCCCAAGATGAGCGGCCGCCGCCTCAACGAGACGCTCGGCAAGATCCAGTTCGTCCTCATGTTCATCGGCTTCAACCTGACGTTCTTCCCGATGCACCTGCTCGGCCTCGACGGGATGCCGCGGCGGATCGCGGTCTACGCCTCGACCGCCGGCTGGAGCCAGCTCAACCTCGTCGCGACGATCGGCAGCATCATCATCGCCACATCGATGCTGCCGTTCCTGTGGAACGTCTTCATCTCGCTCCGCAACGGCGAGCCCGCCGGGGACGATCCGTGGGAGGGCAACACCCTCGAATGGGCGACGAGCTCCCCGCCGCCGCCGTACAACTTCGACCACCTCCCGCAGATCCGGTCCGAACGACCGGTCTTCGACGCTCGCCACGGCCGGGTCGCCGATCACGGAGGCGAGGCGTGAGCGCCGGCACGGCAATGATCGTGGCCCACGAGGACCCCCACGCCCTCGATCATGGCAACCGGGGGATCAGCAACCCGATCCTGGGGATGATCCTCTTCATCTGCTCGGAGGTGATGTTCTTCGCCGGGCTGTTCGCGGCGTATTTCAACGTCCGGGCGAACGCGCCCACCTGGCCGCCGTCGGTCGCCGAGGTCGGGCCGATCGCCGAGCGGTTCAATCTCCACGCCGAGCCATGGTTCGGCGCCACGCTCACCGTGATCCTCGTCATCAGCTCGTTCACCTGCCAGCTCGGCGTCTGGGCGATCCGACGCGACGATCGGCGAGGTCTCGTCCGCGCGATCGGCGTGACGCTCATCCTCGGCATCGTCTTCCTCATCGGCCAGGCGTACGACTACAGCCAGCTCGGATTCGGCCTCGCGGACGGGACGTTCGGCACGACCTTCTACACGCTCACCGGCTTCCATGGGGCGCACGTCCTCGCCGGGGCGATCATGCTCAGCGTCGTCCTCTACCGGGCGATGAGCGGCCAGTTCTCCGCGCGCCACCACGACGCGGTCGAGGCGACGTCCATCTACTGGCACTTCGTCGACGTGGTCTGGGTCGCGCTCTTCTCGATCCTCTACGTCATCCCGACCCGCTAGGAGAGGGCGATGCGGCTCAAGCACCCGCGGAACGCGATCGGGGTCGGGCTCGTCTTCGTCGTCATCGGCGTGGCGTACTACCTGTTGAGCCGTGATGCCGGCGGTACGACGACCCTCGTCTTCCTCGGCATCGCGATGTCCATCGCGGCGTACGCCCTCGTCGTGGGCACGCCGGACGACCTCTAGGCCGCGGGCCCCGGAGCGGATCTCCGATGGCGCAACTCCAGGCGGCCTGGACGTCGATCCTCGACATCCTCGCCAAGCTCGTCATCCCGGACTGGGGCGGACTCATCGCCCTCATCCCGGTCGGACTCGCGGCGATCGTCGTTCTCTGGCTGCTCATGGTCGTGCGCGCCTACGCGACGGTCGGCCCGAGAGAGCGCGGCATGCCGCGCCGCGATCTCGTCCCGCCGTCGGGCGTTCACATGCCGGGCCCATCGTTCGCGCCGTCCTTCGCGGCGGTCGGAGCCGCCCTCCTCTTCTTCGGCTTCGTCTGGGGCGGGGCGATCCTCCTCCTCGGCTTCGGCGCGCTGGTCCTCACGCTCCTCTACTGGCTCCGCGAGGGGATGCTCGACTACGACCGGGTCGCCGGCGTGGCATCCGTCCCCGCTGTCGTGGGAGGCGGCGGGCCGCCGGCCGGCGTCCACATGCCCGGTCCGTCGTTCCTGCCGCTCGTATCCGCCGTGTCCGCGGCGATCCTCTTCGCCGGCTTCGTGCTCGGCGGGTGGGTCCTCATCGCCGCCGTGCTCTGCCTCGTCATCGGCCTGCTCGGCTGGCTCCGGACGGCCGGCGTCGAATACCACCTCACCGAGGAGGCGGACCGGACCGGGCACCTCCGGAATGCGGCGGCGCCGCGTTTCCCGGCGCGGATGTTCGCCTCCTTCACGGTCATCCTCCTCGTCGCGGCGGCGTTCCAGACCGGCATCTTCCCGCCGGCGAACTCCTCGGCCGGCGCGGCCGCCCCGGGAGCGTCCGCCGGGCCCGGCGCGTCCGGGACCCCGGCGAGCCCCTCCGCCGTCGCCGCGGACGTCGCGATCACCGCCCAGAACATCTCGTTCACGACGCCGACCGTCACCGCACCGGCGGGACGGCCGTTCACCATCGCGTTCCAGAACCTCGACAGCGGCACCCCCCACAACGTGACGATCCGGAACCCGAACGGGAGTGACGCGTTCGACGGTGCGATCGTCACCGGCGTCATCACGACGCTCTACCAGGTCCCCGCCCTGGCGGCCGGGACGTACACCTTCTTCTGCAAGGTCCACACCTCGATGACCGGGACGATCACGGTCAGGTAACACAGGTCTCGACCACGCGAATCTTCAGCGCTCATCCGCGCCCATCGACCCTCGCTCGGCGGCTCGCACTCGCCGTCGTCGGTGCGATCGCGCTCGCCTCGATCCTGTCCGCCTGCACGAGCGGCACGACCGCCGCTGGGTCGGGGTCGCCGGACGTGGGCATCGGTGTCGGTCAGCTCGCTCCGCCGCTGAGCGGGACGACGCTCGACGGCGGGTCGCTCAGCCTCGCCTCGTTCCGTGGCCGACCGGTCCTCGTGAACTTCTGGGCGAGCTGGTGCGTCCCGTGTCGCTCGGAGTTCCCGCTCTTCAAGGCTGCCCTCGCCCGGCACCCGGACCTCGTCATCGTCGGCGTCATCTTCCAGGACGACCCCGCGTCGGCGAAGGCGTTCGTGTCGTCATTCGGGGCGAGCTGGCAGAGCATTCTCGACCCGACGGCGGCGATGGCCAACGCCTACCGGGTCGTCGCGCCGCCCCAGTCGTACTTCATCGATCGGAATGGCATCGTCCGGTCGCGCCAGATCGGCGAGCTGACGACGGACGACTTCGAACGCCAGTACGCCGCGATTGGCCCGTGACGTCGGTCGACGCCGGGGCGGCTCCGTCGGCCGGAGCGGGGATCGTCGCGTCCGTTCACGACCTCGTGAAGCGATACGGTGGTCGGACGGTCCTTGACGGCCTGACCTTCGATATCCGGCGCGGTGAGCTCCTCGCACTCCTCGGCCCGAACGGCGCCGGCAAGACCACGACGATCGAGATCCTCGAGGGCTACCGCCGGCTCGATGGCGGGTTCGCCACGGTCCTCGGCCGCGACCCATGGCGGGCGGGTGGCGCGCTCACCGGGCGAGTGGGCCTCATGCTCCAGGGCGGAGGAATCTACCCGCAGGCGCGACCGCTCGAGATCCTCCGGCTCCACGCGAGGTTCTTCGGGACGCCGCACGATCCGGCCGAGCTCCTCGACCTCGTCGGGCTTCGCCATGCGGCCCGCACCAGGTACAGGGTCCTCTCCGGTGGCGAGCGGCAGCGACTCGGTCTCGCGCTGGCCCTCGTCGGACGGCCCGAGCTCCTCTTCCTCGATGAGCCCACGGCCGGCATGGACCCGGCGGCGAAGGCGGCGACCCGGGCCCTGATCGGCGATCTGCGGACGGCGGGCGTGACGATCCTCCTCACGACCCACGAGCTCGCCGACATCGAGCGCCTCGCGGATCGCGTCGCGATCATTGATCGCGGTCGGCTCGTCGCCCTCGGCTCGCCGGCAGAGCTGACGGCGGGCGCGGCGCCGTCCGTGCGGCTTCGACTCGACCGACCGCCGACCCCGGGCGCGATCGCCGCGTTGGCTGCGTCCATCGGCGAACGGTTCGAGGGCGGGCGCGTCGCCGTCGACGGAGCGAGCGGGCTTCGGGTCGTCGGCGTCCCGCCGTCTCCCGCGGTGGTGGAGCGGATCGCCGTCGCGTGCCGGGCACGGGACCTCCTCATCGTCGAGCTTCGGACGAGCGCCGGCTCGCTCGAGGAGCGCTACCTCGAGCTCGTCGGCGGCGATGACGAGGACGTGGACGCCGGCGAGGGCGCGTCGGCATGAGTGAGGATCCGCGGACCCGCTGGGCGCCGGGATCGGGCCGTGTCGCACCGCGCTGGCGGGCGGTCCTCGGGCAGACCGCCATGGAGCTGCGTCTCACGTCCCGGCGCGGCGAGAACCTCCTCGTGATGCTCGCGATCCCGATCGCACTCCTCGTGTTCCTCTCATCGGTCAATGTCCTCCCGGCAGGGAGCGGACGACCCATCGACTTCCTGGTCCCGGGCATCCTCGCGCTCGCCGTCATCTCGACGAGCCTCGTCAATCTCGGCATCGCGACGGCGTATGAGCGCTCGTATGGCGTCCTCAAGCGGCTCGGCGGTTCGCCTCTCGGACGGGGCGGACTCGTGGCGGCGAAGCTGATCGGCGTCCTCGTCGTGGAGATCGGCCAGCTCGGTGTCCTCGTCGTCGTCGCGGGAGTCGGATTCGGCTGGGGCCCGGGGACCGGCGCGTCCATCGTCGTGGCGGTCCTCGCCGTCGTCCTCGGAACGCTCGCGTTCGCCGGACTCGGACTCCTCATGGCCGGCGCGCTCCGGGCAGAGGCGACCCTCGCCGGGGCGAACGGCCTGTACCTCCTCCTGCTGCTGCTCGGCGGCATCGTGGTCCCGATCGATCAGCTGCCGTCCGCCCTCGCCGCCCTCGCCCGGATCCTGCCGGCGAGTGCGCTCTCGGACGCGCTCCGCATCGGCGTCGGCGCGAGTACGGGCGATCCCGTGCTCCCGCTCATGGTGCTCGCCGGCTGGGGCGTCGTCACGGCCGGACTCGCAGCGCGGACGTTCCGCTGGGATTGATACCGCGCAGCGGCGACCATCCGCAGCTCCAGGATCCGATGGCACCGTGCAAGGGTGGATTCGGTCGTGCCCGGCGACGGGCTGCCACTCCGCCGGAACCGTCGGGAATCACGAGACCCGGCCTCGCGGCCGGGTCTTCGCATCGGCGATCTGGTTGCGGGGGACGGATTCGAACCGCCGACCTTCGGGTTATGAGCCCGACGAGCTGCCGCTGCTCCACCCCGCGTTGGGCATGATAGGGAGGCGGGAGGGGCGCGTCAAACTCGGGTCCGAGCCCAGGACGGCCGCCGCACGCGGCAGGCGAGACCCGACGGGCGAGCGGCGTCGGGCGCGGCGCCAAGGGCCGCGCCCGGTGCGCGTATGAGCTACTCCGCCGTCGGCCGTGGCCGCGCCGCCGTCGGCCGCGCGGTGGCCCGCGCCGTGGGCCGCGTACGCACCGTGTGCGTGCAAGCTCGCCGAAGCGATGCTACGGGCCGGCGGGCGGCACGCCCGGTGCGTCGCGACGACGCACGGTGCATCCAAACGATGTTCGTCGCCACGCGTACGCAAGACGTGCGCCCGGCACGCATCACGTGCGTCCCCGACCGCACGGCACTCGGGGACGACCCGGGCCGGGAGCCGCCGGAGACGGCCGCGCCGCCAAGTACGCAACCGATGCGTAGGCGGATTCAATGCCAGGCGAACGGCTCGCGCAGGCGGGTCGGGCGTGGATTCAATGCAGGCCCGGCTTCAGGACCGTCACAACTCGCTCAGCCGCCGAACAGCCCGCGCAGGTCCGTCGCGCCGCACGAGCCGCCGAGGCAGCCGAGACCCCAGGCCTCCTCGATGGTGCGGAGCAGCGAGTAGTGGTTGCGGAACACCCCGTCCGTGCTGCCGGCGCGAACGAGCGGACTGATGACGAGGGTCGCCACGCGGCCGCCGCCGTGGACGTTGGAGGTGCCCTCGTCGACGGTGATGAAGAGGACGCTGTCGGCGAACGCCGGGCTGGCGACGATCCGCGGGACGAAGTCCGAAAGGAATCGGTCCCCGGTCGCCACGGAGCAGTCGTGCATGTCGTGGCACATGTTCGGGATGATGAGCTGGAAGTCCGCTGCGGCCGGGTCGAAGTGGCTGAAGTCGGTGATGTTCGCGCAGCGCTTCGTGTCCCCGGAGATGTTCGTGAAGCTGATCGCCGGTTCGTGCTTCCGGGCGTACGTGCCGAGCCCGTCCGGGCCGCCGTTCGCGCTGTAGCCGGTGTAGCAGCCGAGCGGCACGTTCTCGGCGAAGACCCGCCAGGTCTTCCCACGCGCCTCGAGCTGGTCGACGAGGTTCCGGCCGGGCAGGTCGTGCGACAGATCGTCCGTGACCCCCTGCGTGGATCCGCTGAACAGGGCGATGTAGTTCGGCTCGGAGGGGTGAGTCTCGGCGTACATGTCGGTGAGGCTCGCGAACCGCGTCCGAAGGCTGTTGAAGTACGGCGCGGCCGGGTTCCCGACGAGGTCGCCGTACGACTTGTTCTCGAGGACGATCTCGTAGATGTGGCGGAAGGCCGGAACGCCAGCGACGGGTGAGACGCTCGGGGCGGCCGAGAGCGTCGGCGCGGGCGTCGGGCGGGGTGTCGGCGCGGGCGTCGGGCGGGGTGTGAGAACGCCAGACGTCGGACGGGGCGTGGAACGGCTCGTGGGCGTCGGCCGGACGGGCGTCGACGCGGGCGCGCCGCCAGGAGGACCACCCGACGGCCCGGAAGACGCTGCGGGGGCGAGCGTCGCTGGCACGCCGGTGGTCGACGCAGCGGTCGATGCGGTGGTCGTCGGGCTCGGCGGCGACCCTGCCGGGAGGATCGATGCCGGCGACACCGCGGCCCCGATCGGACCGTCCGATGCCGGTGATGCGACGGGCGCCGACGGCGCGGCGCAGGCACCCGCGACGAAGACGATCACGAGGAGGACGGCGAGCGCGGCGGGGCCTCGGGTCACCTCACCAGGGTGACACGCTGACGCGATGAGCACCGCCGCGGCGACCACACCACGATCGTCTCAGCGGATGCGCGCCCGAAGCGCCTCCCGCCAGACCTCCACCGCCCGCGGCCACCAGACGTCGATCGCCTCCGATGATCCGTACCACGGAGCCCCGCCCAGCTGGCCGTGGACGATCCGGTCCAGGACGAGCACCTCGCTGCCGCCGAGGCTCGCCGATCCGACCGGCACGAGCCCGTCGCCCGCGGGCTCCGCGTTGCCGTCGACCGGCAGGAGTCCGGCGTACAGGCGATGGGCAGCCCGCTCGCGACGAGTGCCGGCCATCCGGCCGATGACGGATCGCGAGGCGACCGCGAGATAGCCGGTCGTCGGTGCGAACGCGGATCCCGGAACGACCCGCTCGACGAACTCGGTCGCGGCGCGGGCGAGGGGGCGGCCGAGCGCCGTCGTCGCGGTGACATGGTGCGGCGTGCCGAGTGTCACGATCGCGCCGATCCGGCCAGCCGCGGCGAATCGCCGTCCGGCGAGGGGCTCGGGGGACGTGAGCAGGCGTGCGGTCATCCCCCCGGCGGAGTGACCCACGACGAGGATCGGCGCGCCGCGACTTCGCGACGATGCCGCAGCGAGCTCGCCCGCTCGGAGGAGCGCCCGGCCGGAGCGACTCGCGATCGCGCCGAAGCCGCGACGACTCGCGAGCAGCCAGTCCGGCAGCCAGATCGGGGCGACGACGACCGCGGCGGCCCCGCGAGCGAGCAGGCGCTGTCGCATCCGCGCATAGAGCGGCGGCGACGTGAGGAAGCCGCCGAGGATGAGGACGGTGGGCGCCACCTCGTCGATCGCCGAACGCCACCAGCGATCGGCATCGGGCGTCATGTCGCTGCGACCTCGGGATCGCCCGGTTCGGCACCCATCCGCCGCCCCGGCCGCCTCGAGTCGCTCGCGAGCAGCGGCCGCCCTCCCACGAGCAGCGCCCCGATGAGGGAGGTGAAGATGACCGCCGAGAAGAGATAAAAGGGGAAACGCAGATCGATCCCGGCGAGCGTTCCGGTCACGAGCGAGGCCACGACGAAGCCGACCGTGCCGGCTGCGCCGAAGACCCCCTGGGCGGTGGAGGACCGTCCATCCGGACTCCCGCGTCCCACGATCGCGTACAGGGCCGGGTTGAGGATCGCGAAGCCGGTCGCCTCCACGAGGATGATCGGGATGGACCAGACCGGATCGACGATGAGCGTGTAGGCGAGGCTCGAGAGGCCGACCATGACCGATCCGACGATGAGGAACCGAACGCTGCCGCGCCGGTCCACGATCCGACCGGCGAGCGGCCCGAACAGGAGCACCGGGATCGCGAACATCGAGAACGTGAGGCTCACGAGCGTGAGGCTCGCCCCCTTCGCCGTGAGGAAGATGCTCCAGATGACGTCGTACGTCCCGCCGCCGAAGTTCCCCCCTGCGTTGACGAGGATCGCCGCCGCGAGCGGGCGATTGCGGAGCGACGACGGGCGATCCACCCCGTGGCCGGGAGGCGGCGTGACCCCGAGCAGACCGTCGGCGGCCGGATCGTCGCCGCGCGGACCGTCGCCGGCCGGAGCCGAGCCTCCGTCCCTCGCCCACCCATCGGGATCGGCACCCTCCTCGAGCGGCGGGAGGTCGCGACGGAACTCGGCGAGACCGACCGCCGCGGCCTGCGGGGTGTGCCCCCGGCGGGGGACGTCCCGCACGGCGACGGCCACCGTGACAGCCCCGAGCAGTCCGAGGACGCCGCCCATGATGAACACGAAGCCGATGCCGCCGAAGAGGCTCGCCCCGATGCCGCCGAGCGCCGGCCCGAGCAGGAGGCCGGACATCTGGGCCGCGCCGTACCAGCCGAAGGCCTCACCGTGACGCTCGGCGGGCATCGCATCGATGAGGACGCCGCGAGCGGCCGGATCGTAGATCGAGGTCGACAGTCCGTCGAGGGCCCGCAGGACGAGGAACGCAGCCGGTCCGTGGAGCACGAGTGGCAGCGTTAGGAATACGGATGACAGGGCGAGTCCGGCGACCATGAGAGGGACCCGCGGCACCCGGTCGGCGAGCCAGCCGAAGATCGGCTCACCGATGAGGCGCGCCGCGGGCCAGGCCGCGATGACGACTCCGAGCGTCGCCAGGTCGACGCCCTGCTCGGTGAAATAGAGGGGCAGGACCGGGAGCAGGGCTCCGAACCCGATCCACACGACGATCTCCGCCGCGAACAGCGGCGCGACCGGTCGCCAGCGGGCGAGCCAGTCGCCGGGGATGCGGCGGAGGCGGTCGAAGGTGGTCATCGGGCGCCCGTTCGGCACGAGTGGGCCGGCCCATCGTACCCGACCGACCGCGCTCGGCCGGGGTCGTATCATCGGGCGGTGCCGATCACCCTGACCGTCGCCCTCGTGTTCGCGGCCGTGCTCGTGGCAGCTGTCCCGGCCCGTCGGCTTCGGCTGGATGGTCGGTCGGCGCGGGCGATCGCGATCTACCTGATGATCCTTGTGACACTCGCCCTCGGCGTGGTCGAGCTCGAGCGGTTCGCCCGCTATCTGCTCCCGCTCCTCGGCCTCGTGTTCATCGCCCCGTTCCTCACGTGGCCGGGCGGCATCGATCGTCTCCTCGGGTCGCACGGCCCGGTCGGACCGCCATCCCACACGGCAGGGCGGCAGGCCCCGAGGAACGTCACCCCTCGCGACGGCGATCCGGAGCGACGGGATCGGGAGCCGTGACCGAGGCTCTGGACAGACCGCCTCGCCGCCGGGTGGCGACGTGGTCGGCATCGACGGTCCGCTCCGTGACGGCCGCGTAGATCGCACCGAGGAAGCCGGTCGCCACCCGGCCGACCCCAATGTCCGCCGGGTTCCACGCCGCCGCGGATGAGCGCGACGTGATCCGGATGGTCCATCGAGGCGTCAGGCGGCGGTGAGCCGGGTGGGGCTCGAACCCACAACCCAGCGCTTAAAAGGCGCTTGCTCTGCCATTGAGCTACCGGCCCCTCGGGAAGTCTAGCCGTGATTCCCACGGACGTGGTCGACAGCGCAGACCTGCCCGGCTTCCGCCGGATCCGGTTCCATCGGGCGGGGTACGGCGCGGCACGCCGTTCCTGACCGATGACCCCCAGGCGGGGTTGGTCACCGACTCCCCACGCGGCGCTCGTAGACCTGAGCGTGGATCGGGCCGGGCCGGCACGTCGATCCTGCCAGATTCCCGGGTGAGGGCCACCTGTCACCGACATGCAGACCAGTGCCCGCCTCATGGCCATCTGCCGGAACCTGGGACGGAGGGCTCGATCCGATGGGCATCCTCGTCAACGACGTGTCCGGCAATCACCGGGAGCGGCCCGTCGGGAGTCTACCGGACCGGAGTCTACCGGACGGGAGTCTACCGGACCCCCGGGTTGACGGGGGTCGGGAGCCGCTCGCCGCGTACGCCGGCGATGAGATTCGCGGCCGCCATCTCGGCCATCCGGCCGCGGGTCGCGTGCGTCGCCGACGCGATGTGGGGGACGACGAGGCACTGGTCGAGCGAGAGGAGCGGATCGTCCGGCGCGATCGGCTCCGGATCGGTCACGTCGAGCGCGGCTCCCGCGATCACCCCGTCCCGGAGCGCCTCGTACAGCGCCCGCTGGTCGACGACCGGGCCGCGCGCCGTGTTGACGAGGATCGCTGTCGGCCGCATCGATCGAAGGCGCGCCGCATCGATGAGCCCGCGCGTCTCCGCCGTCAGGTTGACGTGGAGCGAGACGAAGTCCGAGTGGGCGAGGAGCTCGTCGAGGTCCACCCGCGTCACCCCGAGCGCCCGTTCGGTCTCTTCCGGCACCGGCGTCCGGTTGTGATAGAGGACCGTCATCCCGAACCCGGAGGCACGCCGGGCAACAGCCTGCCCGATCCGCCCGAAGCCCACGATCCCGAGCGTCGCGCCGTGGATGTCCGCGCCGAGGAGGAGGAGCGGGCCCCACGTCCGCCATCCCCCCGTCCGGACGAACCGATCGCCCTCCGGGAGTCGCCGGCCGGCGGCCATGAGGAGGGCGAAGGCGAAGTCGGCGGTCGTCTCGGTGAGTGCACCCGGCGTGTTCCCGACCGCGACGCCCCGCGCCGTGCACGCCGCAACGTCGACGTTGTCATAGCCCACCGCGTAGTTGCTCACGACTCGCAGTCGCGGGCCCGCCACGTCGAGCAGCTCGCTGTCGACCCGATCGGTGAGGAGGGTGAGGATCCCGTCGCGACCGGCGACGCCGGCGAGGAGATCCGCCCGCGATGGTGGCAGCTCGTCCTCCCAGACGAGCGCCTCGCAGGTGTCGCGGATCGAGGCGAGGCCGGCCTCCGGGATCCGGCGCGCGACGAAGACACGCGGCCGGTCCACCACGCCGGGTCTCAGACGGCGACCGTCGCGAGGACGGCCCGGATCCGCCCGAGTGCCTCGGCGATCTTCGCCTGCGAGTTCGCGTAGCTGATCCGGACGTGGCTCCGGCCCACCTGCCCGAACGCCGTGCCGGCGAGGAGCGAGACACCGCCCTCGTAGAGCATCGCGTCGGCGAAACGCTCGCCGGTCATCCCCGTCCCTGACACGTCCGGGAAGACGTAGAAGGCGCCCTCGGGACGGAGACACGAGATCCCCGGGATCGCATTGAGGCCGTCGACGATGAGCTCCCGGCGGATCCGGAACTCGCGGACCATCGCGTCGACCGAGTCCTGCGGTCCGAGGAGCGCCTCCGCGGCGGCGACCTGGCTGAACGAGCTCGTGCAGCTGACGCTGTTGATGATGAGCCCGCTGAACGCGGCGACGAGCGGCTCCGGGACGATCGCGTAGCCGAGCCGCCAGCCGGTCATCGCGAACGTCTTCGAGAAGCCGTCGAGGACGATGGTCCGCTCGGCCATGCCCGGCAGGCTCGCGATCGAGACGTGCTCCCCGTCGTAGACGATCCGGCCGTAGATCTCGTCGGCGAGGACCACGAGATCGTGCTCGATCGCGATCGCGGCGATCGCCTCGAGATCCGCTCGCGGGATGACGCCGCCGGTGGGATTGGCCGGCGAGTTGAAGATGAGGAGGCGCGTCCGCGGGCTCACGAGGCGGGCGATCTCCTCCGGGTCCATCCTGAAGCCGTGCTCCTGGCGGATCGGGACCGGGACCGCGGTCGCTCCCACGAAGCGCGCCATCGACTCGTAGATCGGGAAGCCGGGATCCGGGTAGATCACCTCGTCGCCCGCGTCGACGAGGCCGAGGATGGCGTAGAACATGATCGGCTTCGCACCCGGCGTGACGACCACCCGATCGGCGACGACCGGGAAGCCCTTGCGGCGCGACGCGTCGAGGGCGACCGCCTCGCGCAGGACGGGCAGGCCGAGCGCCGGGCCGTAGTGGGTCCAGCCGTCGGCGAGGGCTCGATCTGCCGCCGCCCGGATGTTCGGCGGCGTGTCGAAGTCGGGCTCGCCGATCTCCAGGTGGATGATGTCGCGCCCGGTCGCCTCGAGGGCGCGAGCGCGAGCGGCCGCGGCGAACGCGGTCTCGGTGCCGAGTCGTTCCATCCGTGAGGCGAGGCGCATCGGTGCATCCTAGAGCATTGACGTCCCGACGATCCCCTCGTCCTGGGGTACGATCCCGACCGTGACGACGTTCTACGACATCGACGCCGCGAACGCCCGGCTGCCGCTGGTCCGCGACCTCCTCACGCTCCTTCGCGAGGCGCGGGCCGAGCTCATCCGCCTCCGGGATCTCGCCGCGGATCCCGGCGTGGACGAAGCCGAGCTGCGGCGGCTGCGCCTGCGGATGCAGGGCATCATCGACCAGATGCAGGCGGCGGTCGTCCGACTCGACGCGATGAGCATCACCCTCCGCGACATCGAGAGCGGCCTCATCGACTTTCCGGCCCTCGTCAACGGCCGCCAGGTCTGCCTCTGCTGGCGGCTCGGCGAGCACGAGGTCGTCTGGTGGCACGAGCTGAGCGCCGGTTTCGCCGGCCGGCGCGAGCTCGCCGAGCTCGTCTGACGATGGGCCCCGCATCCCGGACCCCATCGATCGACCCGTCGACGGCGGACGCCCGACGCCGTTCGACCGAGACGCCGAGCCCGGTCTTGCTCGACGTCCGGGAGGCGGACGAGCACCGCAGCGGTCGACCCGAGGGCGCCGTCCTCGCCCCACTGTCCACGCTCGCGGCCCGACTCGGCGAGATCCCGCGCGACCGCCCGATCTTTGTCATCTGCCACTCGGGCGGGCGGTCCGCGACGGTGACCGACTACCTGCTCGCGAACGGCTGGTCGGACGTCCTCAACGTCGGCGGCGGGATGATCGCCTGGGAGCGCGCCGGCATGCCTGTTCGGACCGGCCACCGGACGCCCTGGAGTACGAACTCCCGGCGTGAGCGTCAGCCGCCGGCGTGACCGCGGCGCGCGCGGATGCGCCGGATGAGCGCCCGGGTCTGCTCCTTGTGGGCAAGCGCCCAGCCGATGAGGATGAGCAGGACGAAGTTCACCGTCGCGACCCCGGCCGCGGCGAGGTAGCCGAGCTGCTGGCCGATCTCACCGTCGATCTTGAGGGCCGGGATCGTCACACCGAACGGTCCGCCGAGCTGGAAGAACGGGGGCATCGGCGCGAGGTTCGCGCGGACGCTCGCCGCCGTCACCCCGTCCGCCGTGGCTCCGCCGATGAGGTACGCGTTCGACCCGGAGGCGACCGCCGAGCTGCCGGCGAGTCCGCCGGCCGGCAGATCCATCTGCGGCAGCTCGCTCCATCCGGTGATCGCGCCGTTCGGGTCCGGCGTCGTCCACCAGGCCTCGCTCCGCGGCGTCGTGCCATCCGTCCCGCCCACGAGGTAGAGCGAGCCGTTCGCCGTGAATCCGGCGGCATCCGTGCGGGGTGCCGGGAGGTTCGCCCCGGCGTTGCTGGGCGTGCCCCAGCGGACGACGGACCCGGCCTGAGTGCCGCTGCCGAGGTCGCCGCGCTGGACGACCGCCGTGGGGCCCTTCGCGTCCACGCCGCCGTAGACGAAAATCGATGGGCCGGTGAGGATCGCCGTCCCGTCGGCTCGCGGCGCGACGAGCGGTGCGTTCGTCTGCCATGTCCCGAGGTTGCCCTTGGCGTCCACGGTCGACTTCCAGACGGTCGTCGTTGGACCGGTCGCGTCACGACCCCCGACAAGGATGACGCCGTCGCTCGCCGCGATGAACGCGGTCCCGTCGCGCGGCGCCGGCAACGTGAGGTTCGGGCGCTTGGTCGTCCCGTCCGCGGCCGTCCCCCCGTCGGCGACCTGCCACTGGCCGAGGGCGCCCGTCTTCGCGTCCGGCGTGATGTAGTACGCGGTCGTCGTCGGGGCGCCGGATGCGTCCGCGCCGCCGATCACAAGGACGGAACCACCGAAGAACCCGGCCGCGACCTTCGTTCGGGGCGCCGGCAGCGCCGGGCCCTGGCGCCAGGCCGAGAAGTTGCCGGTCGAGTACAGGTCCGCCTCGAAGACCGTCGACGTGGCCGTCGTCCCATCCGTCCCGCCGATGTAGAGGAGGTGGGTCCCGACCTGGACAGCCGTGCCGTCCCGGCGGCCTGCAGGCAGTGCGAGGTCCTTCGGCGAGACCTGCCAGGGGAGGAAGGCGCCCTCTGGCGCCGGGCACGGCAGGGTCTGGTTCGACGCCGGACAGAAGTTCACCGGCGTGAGTGCGTCGGCGCGGATGCCGATGGGGATCGTGGAGAACACGGTGAAGTAATACGCCCGGTCGGGGATGTAGCCGAGGATGAGGATGATGAAGATGAACCAGCCGAAGGCCTTGAGGGACGCCCAGGCCCAGCCGTCACGGTCGAGCAGACCGAACATCGCCCGCCGTTTCGTCGCACCGCGTCCGAGCGCCTGCTGCGCCATCGTCCTCCATCCTCACCGCCGACCCATGCGGTCCGCGGGCCCGTCTACTTGACCGTGAGCGTCCCCGTCATGTTCGGGTGGACCGTGCATTGGAAGGGATACGTTCCCGCCGCGAGGGCCGGGACGGCGTAGGTCGTCTTGATCACGCCGGTGACGATGGCCCCCTTGAAGACGACGGCGCCCGTCGAATCCTTGATCTCCACGTTGTGGGGAATGCCGGCGTCCTGGTTGTCGAACGCGATCGCGAACGCCTGACCGGCCGGTGCCGTCACGGCGGTCGTCGTGAAGGCGATGCCCTGGGCCGTGATGTCCACGGTCGTCGCGCCCGGGGCGGGCGTGGGGGCCGGACTCGAGCCACTCGATGCGCCGCTCGAGAAGGCGGAGCTCCAGCAGTCCGGGAACGGCGTCGCGCCGGGGGCCGGCTTGTAGCTGGGATCCACCCAGCCGGTGAACGTCTCCACCTTGCCGGTCTTCGGGTCGATGACCGGCTCGTTCGTCGAGGGATCGCGAACGACGTACGTCTGCGTGTTCGTCGCCCGGAGGTAGGCGATGAGATCGTCGATCTGGGCGTAGTTCAGGGGACCGCCGTTGTCATTCGACCAGACGGGCATGAGGCTCTTGGCGTTGCCGCACACATAGCGGCCACCTTCGCGAAGGACGTTCGCCAGGTACGTCGGATTGAGGTGGGCGAAGAGCTTGTCCTGCTCGTTGAGCGGCGGAGCGCCGGCGTCGTTCGCGAAGCCCTGGCCGTTCACGCCGTGACAGCGGGCGCAGTTCGCCTGGTAGATGTTGTAGCCACGCTCGATGGACGTCACCTGCTGGGCGGCCACCTCCGCCCCGAGCCGACTGGTGTCGGGGACCCCCGGAACGCCGAGCTCGTAGAAGTAGTAGCCGATGACGAACAGGACGACGACGAGGACGGCGAGGAAGCCGACCCAGCGGGCGTTCGCCGTCTGTCGGACGATCCCGGCCGCGCGCTCCGGCGTCAGCTCGAAGGCGTGGGCGCTCGGCGGTGCGGTAAACCGCTCGGCCGGGGCGGGCACCGCGTCCGGTCGCCGTGCCGGGAGCTGCTGCCCGGGGCGTTCCGGCTGATCGGTCATCGGGGCGCTCGGCAGGTGGTCGCTGACGTCCGCATCAGATGCATCCGGTCGGCGACTTCGGCGGGATGAGGCCAGGCTGGCCGAGCGCGACAGGGAGCGGCCCCAGGGTGATCTTTCCGGTGTCGAGCCAGAGGGAGCCGTCGCCCTTCACGGTGGCCGAGAAGCGGTCCATGGACCGCGGGGCCGGACCGAACCGCGCCCCGTCCGCCTTGATCCCGAGGCGGTCGTAGCGCGACCCGTGGCAAGGGCACTCGAACCAGAAGTTCTTCAGGCACGGGTTCGGCCGGCAGCCCAGGTGCGGACAACGCTGGTAGAGCGGGCGGACGTTGAGCGCGGTCCCGTCGCCGGTCGTGTCCGTTCCCGGGACGAACTGCTGGCGGTTCGTGTCGACGAGCACGATGTACGCCCGGGCATCCGGCACGTAGGCCGGGAAGCCGTCGGCGATCGGCAGGTTGCTGTTGGCGAGCTTGAGATCGGCCAGGCTCCCGACCTTCACGATGCCGCCGAAGCCGCCGGCGAGGTTCGGCCAGAGGAAGCCGAGCGTGCCCGCCCCGAGCTCGGTCAGCCAGAGGGCCATCGCGCCGCCGACGGATCGCCGGATGAGCGATCGCCGGGACATGCCCTGGACCTGCTCGTGGCGGCGAGCCTTGAGCGCCTCCTTCGTGAGCGCCTGGGGGCGCGATGCGGGTTCGACCTGGTAGTTGCTCATCGGGTCGGGTGATCTGTCGTCACAGGTTGAAGTGGAGGCCGGGGGAGTCGATGAACGGGATGACGAAACTGTAGCCGGGGCCACGGAAGAACACGCCGATGAACGTCACGACGAGACCGAGCCCGCAGAAGAGAGTGAAGAGCATGACCGCGGTCTTCCGTTCGGACGGCCGGAAGGCGAGGACGTTGCCGCGGTCGACGAACGGGATGAGGGCGGCGCCGACGAGGACGAAGATCGGGGTGAGGGCGCCGGCGACCGTCGGGTGGAAGTACGCGAGCAGCTCCTGGAGGCCGAGGAAGTACCACGGCGCCTTCGCCACGGCGGGCGTGACATTGCCGTTCGCGAGCTCCTCGAGCGGCGCGTTGACGAACAGGCCCATGAGGAGCAGGAAGATACTCATCATCCCCGCGGCGAGGAACTCGATCGTCAGGAGATGCGGCCAGGTCATGACCGTGTCGTCCGGTTCCTTCTGGACGCGGACGACGGCATCCTGCTTGACCAGCGCGAGGAGCCGGTACGGACGGGCGGACATCGGCACCCGCTGCTTGTCGATCTCCGTCCGGCGGGACGGGTCGACCGGGGCGACGACGCGGCGCTCGGATGGCGGCTTCGTGTCCGTCATAGCGGGCCGGAGATCCCGCCGTCCTTGCGGATGCGCCAGAAATGGACCGCCAGGAAGATCGCCATGATGAGCGGCATGACCATGATGTGGAGGACATAGAACCGCAGCAGCGTGTTCTGGCCGACCTCCAGGCCGCCGAGGAGGAGGAGCTTGCTCGGCGTGTTGAAGAGCGGCGCGTAGCCGGCCATGTTCGTTCCGATCGTGATCGCCCAGTAGCTGATCTGGTCCCACGGCAGCAGGTAGCCCGTGAAGCTCACGAACAGGGTCGAGAAGAGGAGGACCACTCCGACGACCCAGTTGAACTCACGCGGCGGCTTGTATGCGCCGTGGTAGAAGACCCGCATCATGTGGAGGAAGACGAAGAAGACCATGAGGTGGGCCGCCCAGCGGTGGATGTTCCGGGTGAGCAGGCCGAAGGCGACGTGACTCTGGATGTTGAGGATGTCCGTGTAGGCGAGCTTGTCCGAGGGCACGTAGAAGAACATGAGATAGACGCCGGTCACGGTGAGGACGAGGAAGAGGAAGAAGCTCAACCCGCCGAGACAGAAGGTGTAGGCGAACTTCACGGCGTGCTGGCGGACCCGGACCGGGTGGATGTGGAGGAACACGTTGTTCATCACGGCGTACGCGCGCGACCGCTCGTCGCTCGGGTACGGCTGGCGGAACAGGGATCGCCACACGGCGCTCCGGCGGATGCTCTGGTCCACCCGCTCGAGGAAGCTCACCCATGCCCTCCTGCGACGCCCGCCAGACCGGCGAGTTGCGCGTCCCGGTACGACTCCTTGTAGAGCCGACCGTCCGTCGAGATCTCCTCGAGCTCGAACCGTTCCATCGTAATGGCGTCGAACGGGCATCGCTTGACGCAGAGAGCACAGCGGATGCAGCGCTCCTCATCGAGGATCATCGCCGCGCCCTGGCTCCAGCCGTACGCCTCCTCGACTTCCGGCAGGACCCCCTCGGACTTGAGCTGGTTCACGTCCACCATGTGGATGACGCCCTCCGGACAGACATCCGCACAGGCGCCGCAGAGGACGCAGCGGAACGGATCGAACCAGATGTTGAAGTTGCACATGAGGCACCGCGTCGACTCGGCGACCGCCTGGTTCGTCGTGTAGCCGAGCTCGACCGGGGTGGTGAAGTTCACCTCCGGCTGGGTCGACGGCATGCGCGCGGCGAGCGGTGCCATCGGGATGTGCTGGCGCGGCAGGACGTCGTACAGCTCGGGCATGTCGTGGCGCCACGAGCTCGTGATCCTGACGTTCGCGGCGACGGTCACGTCCTGGCGACCGCTGAGATAGCGATCGATCGCATAGGCGCACTTCTTGCCGTGACCGGCCGCCTCGATGAGGGTCGTGGGGCCGGTCACGAAATCGCCACAGGCAAAGACACCCCGGACGTTCGTGGCGTACGTGGCGGGGTCCACCTTGACCCGTCCGCGGTTGATCTCGAAGCTCGCCTCGACCGGCAGGAACGTCAGGTCCGCGGCCTGCGAGACGGCCGGGATCACCGTGTCCGCCTTGACGACGAAGTCGGAGCCGGGGATCGGGACGGGCGAACGACGACCGGATGCGTCCGGCTCGCCGAGCTTGTTGCGGATGAACCGCACGCCGGTGAGATGGCCGTCCTCGCCGATGAGCTCGACGGGGCTGACGAGGAATTCCATCCGCACGCCCTCGCGCTCGGTCTCGCCGAGCTCCTCCTCGTCCACCACGAGCTCGGAACGCGTCCGGCGATAGGCGATCGTCACGTGCTCCGCGCCATGGCGAAGGCTCGTCCGCGAGCAGTCCATCGCGGTGTACCCGCCGCCGATGACGACCACGTCGTTGCCGACCTCGAGCGGCTGGCCCAGGTTCGCCCGCTTCATGAAGTCGACGCCGTACTGAACGCCCGCGAGCTCCGAGCCCGGGACGTCGAGCTCGACGGCGTTCATCGCGCCGGCAGTGATCGCGACGGCGTCGAACTCCGCTTGCAGGCCCTCGAACGTGATCTCCGTGCCGATCGTCGTGTTGAATCGGAACGTGACCCCGAGCCGTTCGATGAGCCGGACGTCCATCTCGATCGCCTCGCGCGGGAGACGGAAGGCCGGGACCCCGATCAGCATCGTCCCGCCGGCGTACGGCAGGCTGTCGAAGACGGTGACGCCGAACCCCTTGAGGGCGAGCTCGCGAGCGACGGAGAGACCGGCCGGCCCGGCGCCGACCACGGCGACCCGCTCGTCGCGGGCCGTGATCCGCGGCATGACGTCCGGGATCCCGGACGCCTCGTGCCATTCGACGAGGAACCGCTTCATCGCCCGGATCGCGAGCGGGCGATCGATGTCACCGCGCCTACAGGCGCGCTCGCACGGAGCCGAACAGACGTACGAGCACATCGCGGCGACCGGGTTGGGATCCCGGCTGAGGATGTAGCCCTCCTCGAATCGTCCCTCGGCCGCGAGGTTGAGATAGCCGCGGCAGTTCGTCCCGACCGGGCACGCTTCCTGGCACTCGATGTTGCACTGGAGCCAGGACGCGTCGACCGGTTGAACGAGGAATTCCTGGTACGGGTCGATGGCCACGAGGTGGTCGAGCCTCTCCTGCGTGAGCGGATGCGAGGGGGACGAAACGGGGGCGCGCGCCGATCAGCGGCTCTCGGAATCTACCATCCGCGTCGGAACGGGCGCAAAACGTTGCCCGGCGGCCGTCCTCCGAGCGCCGCGGCGTTTGTCTCAACCGCTCATCCCCGGAGCCTTCGAGTCGGGAGCGAGGTCCGGCAGGCCCGGCCTGACCTGCCAGGATGCCTGGCCAAGCGTGGTCGACCCCCGCGGAGGCCGCCATTCGACGCGGATCCGTACCGAACGTTCTGCCGGCGAGCGAACGAGACCTCGGCGACGCGCTCCGTCCTCCGACCGCCCGACCGCCCGACTGCCTCTCGGACGATCGCGACGGGCCGCTGGGACACCGATCGGCGACACCGAATGGATCGTTCGTCGGGTTGACCCCACACCGAGTGGCAGCTACGCTGCGGGACGGGTGAGGCGTCGGCATGGGACACGAGCCGGGTCGGTCGAGGAGGTCGGCGGTGGTCGCGAGCGAGTTCGCATTCCTGGTGCTCGGACTGATCCTCGGGATCCCGAGCGGCGCGGCCATCCTCGTCGTCATCCGGGCTCGGCCGCAGACCCCGCATGAGGTCCGCCTCATCGTCGCCCCGGACAGTGTGCCCCGGCGGCGACCCTCCACGCTTGCCCACGACCCGTTCTCGGCCCGGGAACCGGCGATCGCGACGGCGGGGCCAGCGGACGTCGAGTGGCACGGCGGCCCGCCGGTGCCGGTCGGCGGAGCCAGCGGTCGTACATCCGTTCGGCCGAGCGTCGCCGTCCCGGTGGCGGTCGGCCTGGATCCGGTGCTCGCCACGATCCGCCGCGGGGCGCCGATCGCCGCGAGCCGGGCCGTGGCTCAACGGGAGCCGAGCCGGACCGCGGCGGCGGCCGGGATCGCCATGCTCGAGACCGGGATCGAGGTGAGCTCACTCGAACGGGCGAGCGCAGCATCCGAACCCCGGGCGGTCGACGACGCGCCCACCGGCATCCAGGCGTCCGCGCCCGACGCCGAGCCCACCGGCATCCAGGCGTCCGCGCCCGACGCGACCTCCGCGACCTCCGCGACCTCCGCGACCTCCGCGGCACAATGTTCCGACGAGCGGCGAACGGTCGACGAACGATGTGCGCTCGCCGACCGGCTCGCCGCCGGAGCCGAGGCTGCGGCCGTGACCCTGCGGACCGCGCGTCGCGAGTACGACGACCATGCCGCCCGGGCGGATGCTGGCGCGGCGATCGCCGACGTGCGGTCGCAGCGAGCGGCGAAAGATGCTGCCCAGGCCGCGTTCCGCGAGGCGCGGGCAGTGGCGTCGACGCACGATCCCGTCGAGGCGGCCGCCCGGGCGTGGCTCCAGGAGATCAACCGGATCAACACGACCGCCCGCGAGGCGAGCTCCGATATGACCCTCGAGCGGGCGGCAGCGGTCGCCCTCATCGGGACGATCGAACACCTCACCGTGGAGGCGGATGCTGCCCGCGTGCAGGCCGAAGCGGCACAGACGGCCTGCCTCGAAGCGAGGGATGCCCTCGCGGCGTGCGAGGAACAGGCGGCCACGGCGAGCTCACCGCTCCAGCCGTCGCTCGCGCCGGACGAACCGCCGGGTCCCGGAGCCACCCCGGTCACGGCCGCAGGCGTCGCGACAGGCGTCGCCACGCAACCCGACGAGTCGGCGCTCGGCGGATCGCTCGTGACTGCGGCCATCGCCGAACGCTCGCGGGTCGGATCCGCGACGATCCTCCGCCTCCTGTCCGGCGATCGCAGCGCGCTCGACCGCGTCGCCGCGAACCTGTCCGCGGGCGACCCGGCGGAGGAGCACCGCTGGCGGCTCGCTCTGAGCGATCTCGTCGACGCCATCGTGGGCCGGGCGATCGAGGCATGCTCGTTCGTCTTCCCGGATGCACACCCGTTCTGGGGTCTGTTCCCGCCCGCCCAGAGCCACGACATCGCCCTCGCCCTCTCATCGCTCGGCTTCCGGACCGACAGATCGGGCAGCTTCATCGACGACCGGGCGCCGGGCCAGCGCGAGTTGTCGCTCGCGCTCGGCTATGCGGGGATCGACCCGATGCGGATCCGCCACTGGCCCACGGAAGCCGAGCTGCCGCTGCTCTATCGAGACGTGATCGTGGCGGCCGGCGAGTACCTCGTCGCGACGGCACCGGGGCTCACCCTCGGCGAACTCGTCGCGGTCCTCGGCCGGCAGGCTGACGCGCTCACGGATCTCTGGAATGCCTGGGGGACGATCCGGCCGCTGCTCATCGAACCGGCCTGACGGGGCTCACCCGCCGCCGTCCTCCTCGTCGTCGTCCTCCTCGTCGAGGATGATCCGGCGGAAGGACTCCGCCGCCGCGACACCGATCCGGGCGCCCTCCTCGGCGGCGGAGGATCGGATCCGGTCGGCAAGCCGCTCGGGTTCGCGGATCTGGCTCTCGTGGACCCGGAGGGCGTCGATCTTGCGGTCAACGGCCAAGCCCACGTCCACCCATACGTTCGGCTGTTCAGTCCAGAAGAGGTACAGGCGCCGGACCCGGTGCGCGGCAAGGCCGTCGCGGGCCAGCCAGGGGAATGCCATCGGGTTGCGCGCCGCCGGATAGGCGGCGTCCACCGCGGCGATCCCGGCGGTCCGGTGATCGGCGTGATTCACGCCTCCGTCCGTCCAGAACACCATCTCCGGGTCGTTGCACAGGATCGCGTCGGGGCGGAAGGCACGGATCTCGCGGACGAGATGCTCCCGGAGTGGCAGATCATTCGCCAGGGCGCCGTCCGGCTGGTGGAGGAAGACGACCTCGTCATAGCCGACGATCGCCGCGGCCGTTCGCTGCTCCCGTTCTCGTGTCGCGGCGAGAGCCAGGGGATCGGCGTCGGGATCCTCGCCGCCAGCGTCGCCGCTCGTGCAGCACACGAGGCGACCCACGGACCCCCCGGCGATCCAGCTGGCGGCGGTCGCCGCCGGCCCGAAGTCGGCGTCGTCGGGGTGGGCGACGATGACCATGAAGCGGGAGGGGCGCCAGTCTTCGACGACGGGCGATGCGGGTTGCGACGGTTTCATTCCTCGGGTAGCATCCCGGTCGAGGCTTCGCTCGTCTCCCCCCACGCGCGAAGCCTCATTCGATTCCTCCGCCCGACGCGATCGAGCTGCCGCCCGATCATCGGATCGACCGACCGGTCATCCGCGGGCCGCGTCGCGAAGCGATCGATAGGTCTCGAGGACCTCGGCCGCGTGACCATCCGCCTTCACCTTCGGCCAGACGTGCGCGATCCGTCCCTCCGGATCCACGAGGAAGCTCGAGCGGATGATCCCCTCGTATTCGCGTCCGTACGACTTCTTGAGCCCCCAGGCGCCGTAGACCTCGGCGACCCGATGACCGTCGTCCGCCAGGAGCGTGAACGGGAGCTCGAACTTCGCCCGGAACCGGGCATGGCTCGCGGCTCCGTCCGGACTGACGCCCCACACGGCGAGACCCTCGCCGGACGTCACCGGGTGGAGGTCGCGGAACTGGCACGCCTCCGTCGTGCACCCGGGCGTGTCGTCCTCGGGATAGAAATAGACGAGCGTCCATCCGCCGTGCTGTTCGGTGAGTCGGTGGAGCACGCCCTCGTCGTCCGCGAGTGCGACCTCGGGGGCCAGGTCGCCGGTCGCCGGCATGCTCATCGCGTCAGCGTAGCAGGGGCCTCGACGATGAGCAGTCGGCCCGCCCGGATGGCGACGGTCGCGCGTCGCCCGAGCCGGATGTTCGAGATCCCTCGCGCGGGACCAAGGCGGAGCGGCTCGTCGGAGAGCGGATAGCGGAGGCCGGACGTTGTCACGCCCATGACGTCGTCGCCGAGCGGCAGGAGCGACACGAGATCGCCGGGCCGTCCCTCGAGCTCCCGGCTGGCTGGGCCGCGAAGGAGGACGATGCGCGCCCGCGGGTCGACGATGGCCGGGCTGCGCTCGGCGAGGGCCGGGTGGGCGAGCAGCGCGACGTTCGCCAGGGCGTGATCGAACCGTGCACCGCCGAGCGCGCCGACGATGACGACCCCCGTCGCCCCGAGCTCGACGGCTGCCAGGATGGCCAGCTCGGTGTCCGATTCGTCCTTCGCGACAGGTGCGGTGCGGACCTCGACGCCGGCCGCCGCGAACCGGTCCAGGTCCTCCGCGCCGAGCGAGTCATCGTCGCCGACGATGAGGTCGATCGCGAACCCGAGCCGCTCCGCACCGCGAGCGCCGCCGTCCGCGGCGACCACGAGCGTCGCGCCGTCTGCCCATCCAGGCCACGCGGCGTCGATCGCCGCGCGATCCGGGACGTCCCCATCCGCGACGACGATCGCGAGGCGGCCGCCGGAAGCCGCGAGCCCGGTACGCTGGTCCACCGTCACATCCTACTCATCGACCCCTCCTCGACCGCGGGACCGCGCTGCCGGATCCCCGCAGCACCGAGAATCCCCGCCCAGGGCGGCCTGAGCCGCATGCTAGACTCCCGTCCGTGCCCGACGACGAGCTCCATCCCGCGATCCAGCGCGTCCTCGAGGCGGCCGCGCGGAAGGGGGTGACGCTCGAGGTCCGCGTCTTCCCGGAGACCACCCACACCGCGGCGGATGCCGCCGCTGCGGTGGGTGCGGAGCTCGGCCAGATCGTCAAGTCGCTCGTCTTCGTCGTCCCGGCTGATGGCGGGACCATCGAGCCGATCCTCTGCCTCGTGGCGGGCCCGAACCGCGTCGATCTCGCGCGGCTCGCTGCCGTCGTGGGGGATCAGCGCATCCGGCGGGCGAGCGCCCGCGAGGCGAACGAGCTCACCGGATTCGTCATCGGCGGCATCCCTCCGATCGGCCACGCCCGTGCGATCCGGACGATCATGGACCCCGATCTCGGACGGTTCCCCGTCGTCTGGGCCGCGGCCGGGACGGATACCGCGGTGTTCCCGGTCCCGCCGGCCACGCTCCGGACGCTCGCCAACGCGACGGTCGCGCCGATCGTGGAGGATCGCCCACGCGAACCTGCGGGCACGATCGAGGGGGCGAGGCAGGGGGCCGGCGCCTGAGTCCGGATCCCGGATCAGGGGAGGCACAGCAGGCCGTCGTCCAGTACCCGGGTGGGATCCGGGCCCGGTACCGCTGGGCGGGGAGCGGCGGCGCACGAGCGGTCTTCGCGCTCACGGAGGCCGGCGGCACACTCGAGGATCTCGGCCGCCTCGTCTCGGATGAGCCGGACCGGTTGTGCCGCGCGGAGGTCCGCGTCGAGCGGCCGGGCGGCGCCTGGGCGGTCCGGCTCGCCTCGGCGATCTCGGACGTCCCCCAGGGGATCCTCTGGGACGTCCCGGCGCTCCTCGTCGTGCGGTACGGCTTCGCCGCATATGGGCTCGAGTCGCGCAGCGGGATCCTCCGCTGGCTCCATCGGAGCGGAACGCCGCTCGTGACGGTCGTCGGCTCGCCGCGTCTCGAGCACATCCTCGTCCAGTCCGAGCTCGAGACGTTCGCCGTCGATGCGGATGGTGCCACCGTGTGGCGAGCGGCCCACTCGGACGTCGTGACGGCGGCGGAGCTCGTCGGCGGTCGTCTCGTCCTCACGAGCTTCAGCGGCGCCATGAGCGCGCTCGACCCGGTGACCGGACGGGCGGCAGGTTGAGGCGCACCGCCAGCAGCGCGGTCGGGATGTGGACGTTCGGTGGATAACCCGGCGGATAACCCGGCCGTTCGCATGGATCTCGTGGACAGACGGCGTTGACGTCGCGCGGTCGCAGGCCTAGCGTGGAACGCAGCCCGAAGGGGCCGAGCGTACGCTAACGGCTGAGATCGCCTCAAGGCCCACGCGTCGGGTAGGTTCCTTCGGGCCCTTCTGTGCCCTCCGGACTATCATCGCCGCCGTGACCCACCGGATCGAGCCGTGACCCCGCCCCTGCTCGCCGGCCTCGGTGTCGCGGTCCTCGTCGGAGCCGCCATCGTCCTCCGCTCGTTCGGCCCCGGCTACCGCATCGGCCGCCTCCTCGCCACCGTCCGGAGCGTTCCCATGGCGAGCGCCCTCGAGGCGGCTCGCGCAGCGGACGGGCGGTACCTCCGCATCGACGGCCGGATCGACTCGGAAACGGATTTCGAGGACGAGCACCACCGGCCGCTCGTCCTCCGCCGCTTCCGACTGGAAGTCCGCGAGGGTCGCGACTGGCGGGCCGTGGACGATCGACGGGAAGTGGTGCCATTCCAGGTCCGGAACGGCCTGAGCGCCATCGCCATCGATGCGGACGCATTGGACGAGGGCCTCGTCGTCATCCCGCGGGAGGCCGTGGGGACGGCGGCGGACGCCAGCGACCGCCTCCCGGCCGGCGTCCGCGAGGATGCCCCGACGCGGATGAGGATCCAGCAGGTGTCGTCGGTCGAACACGCGATCGTCCTCGGCGTGCCCGTCGAGCGCCCCGACGGCACGGTCACGATGACGGCGGGTGCCGGTCGTCCGCTCATCCTCTCGACGCTCGAACCGGACGAGGCGATCCGCATGCTCGCCGGTGGACGTCGAACGCGTCCGATCCTCGCGACCGTACTGCTCATCGTGGGCGCCGGATTCATCGCGATCGCGATCGGGTGGGCGCTCGTGGAAGCACTCCGATGATCGGCATTGCTTCCGCCCTGAACCCCCGACGAGCGTCCGGACTCACCCGGGCACGAACGATGCTCCTCGGCGCGATCCTCGCCGTCGTCGCGATCGTCCTTCTCGGCGCCGCCCAGGCCACCGCAACCGCTGCGCCCGGGCCCTCGGCTGCCACCGGAGCGGCCGTGCCGGCCGCGTCATCGGCGCCGCCCTCTGCTGCGCCGTCCGCCGCACCATCGGCGGCGATCGGTGGGGACATGCGCTCGGCCGGCGACGGACCCGGACTCGTCGGAGCGCCGTTCCTCGCGATCGGCGGTGTCGTCGTCCTCGGGCTCGTCGCCGCGGGCGCGACGCTCCTCTACGTCCACGTGACCACGGATCGTCGCCGTCCCGCTGACCGCCCCGACGAGACGGCCTCGACCCGACAGTGACGGAGCGCTGACGCGATGATGACACGCCGGATCGCCGCCGCATCGGTGGTCGTCATCGCCGCGCTCGCCGTCGCGATCGCGTCAGGTGCACTGTCCCTTCCGCCATCCGGTCTCGGCCCCGACCGGACGGCCGCGGTCGGCGGCACCTCCGCGATCGGTAGCCCTTCCGCGGTCGGCAGCACCTCCGCGGTCGGTAGCCCTTCCCCGGGCACCATCGGCGGCGCGCCGTCCGCGGTCGGCGGCGCGTCCGGTTCGACATCGGAATCGCCGGGGGCGGCGAGCGCCACGCCCGGCGGTCGCCTCGCCGGTGGCGCACCCACGTCGGCGCTCGGGTTCAGGCTTCGCGCGACGGTCGTCCCGATCGGGTATCCGCTGCCCGCGTCGGCGTCGTATCGCTACGGCCCAGGCTGGCACGCGTTCCGGCTCGGTGCCCCGCTGCCCTACGAGTCGGTCCTCGGGATCAGCCGCACGGGAGCGCTGCTCCGGGCTCACGACGGCGTCGACATCCAGGTCCGCGTCGGGACGCCGATCCTCGCGGCCTTCAGCGGTGTCGTCATCGACCCCCGGACCCACTGGTATCCGTGGGCGCCGCAGCTCTACGGGAACGTCGTCGTCATCCGCAGCACGGAACCCACATCGATCGGCTACTTCGCGATCAACGCCCACCTGTCCGTCGTGAGCGTCCGCGTCGGAGCCGTCGTCCGACGCGGCCAGGTCGTCGGTCGCACCGGAATCACCGGCAACGCCCGAGGGACGATCCCGCACCTCCACTTCGAGTTACGGGCGCCGTTCAAGATCGATCAGACGTGGGGCGGCGTCTTCCGCCGCATCGATAGCTTCGATCCCCTCCCGTCGCTGCTCGCCGCCGATCGGCACCCGTAGGACCATCGTTCTATTGGCAGGAACTGTGAAACTTCCGTAGTGTCCGACACGTCAACCTCACATATCCTCCACCGAGCGCCGTGACCACCACCCTTCTCCCCCGGCCTCCGGACGCGACCCTGTCCGTGACGAAGGCCGCCCGCCTCCTGGGAGTCCATCCGAACACGGTCCGGGCGTGGAGCGAACAGGGTCGTCTCCGCTACTACCGGATCAATCCCCGTGGCGATCGGCGCTACCGGCTCGGCGACCTCCAGAGCTTCCTCGCCGCCGCAGAGGCCGGCAGCGGGAACGATCCGACGACCGGGGCGGGGCGGATCGGCCCGCGACACGGCCAGGGCAGTGGAGCCGGCCGCACGATGGCCGGGACGGTGGGCGACGCGGCCGAGCGCGATGGTCGGAGCGGGGACCTGCGCGCCATCGCGGAGATCGCGGCCATCACATCGGACGGTCGCGATCTCGATCACCTGCTCGGCGCGGCGGTCGCCGTCATCCGCGCGGCGCGCGGGTATCGCGCCGTCGCCGTGTACGAGCTCGACGATGCGCGGCTCGTCTTCCGCGCCGCATCGCCCGCGGGTGGTCGGATCGGTGACCTGGCACGCTCGTTCGGTGCCGCGGCAACGGCGCTCGACGAGGGCCGAGCGGTCCACATGCGCGCCGACATGGCGGGCTGGACGCCCCTCATCGCGGATTCCGCCACCGAGATCGCGATCCCGATCATCGCCGGGCCGACGCGCTGGGGCGTCCTCGTCGTGGCTTCGGAGCGACTGGACGGCCTCACGGAGTCCGACCTCGAGTTCCTCGACACGGTCGCGCGGCAGTGCGCCGTCGGGGTCCATTCCGCGGAACTGCTCGGCGAGGCCGCACAGCAGGTCCACCGACTCGAGGCCCTCCGCCGGGTCGCCGGCGACGTCGCGAGCAAGCTCGACCTCGAGCAGACACTCGCGGGGGTCGTCGATCACGGGATCGCCCTCTTCGCGGCGGACCGGGCGGCGATCTTCCTCCGTCGGCCGGACGGGCACCTCACCGAGGATGTCTCGCGTGGCCTGTCCGCCGGATACCTTGCGGCGGTCCGGGACTTCCCGAGCCCCTCGCTGCCTGCGGCGTCCGTCGCGGCGGGGACGCCGCTCTTCGCGACGGACTACGCGAATGACCCGCGCGTCGGCGTGATGCGCGCCGCCGTCATCCAGGAAGGCTTCGACACGCTCGCGTCCGCGCCGCTGTTCGACGGGTCCGAGCTGCTCGGCCTCCTGTGCATCTATCACGATCGCGCGCACCCGTGGTCCGAGAGCGAGCTCGACACCCTCGCGACGTTCGCGGCGCAGGCATCCGTCGCCATCAAGGCCTCCCGCAACTACAGCCAGATGGCCACGTGGGCGGCGCAACTGCAGTCCATCCAGCAGCTCGGCGCCCGCCTCAACCGGCTCACGAGCGTCCACGAGATCGGACTCGCGATCGCGACCGAGCTGCGCCAGCTCCTCGACTTCCACAACGTGCGCGTCTACCGCCTGTACGGCGACGACCTCATCCCGGTCGCGATGCAGGGCCAGGTCGGCGAGTACGTGGACGAGACCCCGGACCAGCTCCGGATCAAGATCGGCCTCGGGATCACCGGCTGGGTCGCGCTTCACAAGGTCGCGCAGAACCTGCCGGATGCCGCGAAGGACCCCCGGGCGAACACGATCGCCGGGACGGAGCCGGACCTCGACGAGTCGATGCTCCTCGCCCCGATGATCTTCGAGGACCGCGTCCTCGGCGTCCTCGTCCTCGCGAAGCTCGGCCTGCAGCAGTTCACGGAGGACGACCTCCGCCTGCTCGTCATCTACGCGAGCTTCGCCGCCCAGGCGATGGCGAACGCCGACTCGACCGAGGCGCTCCGAGGCAAGACGTCCGCCCTCGAACGCCAGATCGAGAGCCAGCGACTGCTCCTCCAGATCACCGAGTCGATCCTCACGACGCTCGACGCTCGCGCCGTGCTCGACCAGATCACGGACCGCCTCGGCGTGGTGGTCCGAGCGGACAACATCTCGATCGAGCTCGTCGACCCGCTGACCGGGCTGCTCCGCCCGCTCACCGCGAAGGGCGTCCACGCCGCCCAGTTCCTCCAGCCCTGGGCGCCGGGCGAGGAGGGCATCGCGACCTGGGTGGTCACCCACAACGAACCGCAGCTCATCGTCGACGAGAGGGCCGATCCGCGGATCAACGATTTCCGCGGGATCCCGGACCTCGAGGCGAGCCTCATCGTCGTGCCCCTCCGCGGTCGCGACGGAGCGATCGGCGTCCTGACCCTCGAACGGCTCGGCGCGGACGACCGCTTCCCGGAAGCGGAGTTCGACCTCGTCAAGCTCTTCGCCGCCCACGTCTCGATCGCCCTGCAGAACGCCGAGGCCCACCGGGCACTGGCCGTCCGGGCTCGGACGGACGCGCTGACGGGACTGCTCAATCATGGGACGTTCCAGGATCGACTCGCTGAGCGCGTCGCCGCCGGGAGTCCGTTCAGTCTCATCATGGCGGACCTCGACGACTTCAAGGCCGTCAACGACGCACTCGGCCATCAGGCCGGCGATCGACTCCTCCACGAGATCGCGACGGCGATCATCGGGGCCGGGCGGGAGTCCGACCTCGTCTTCCGCTACGGCGGCGACGAATTCACCATCCTGCTGCCGGGGACGAACCGCAACGGGACGCTCCGAGTCGCCGAGCGGGTAGGGTCCGCCGTGCACGCCGTGGGAGCGAGCGGCACGGGCTGGGCGGCCGCAGGGATCACCGTCAGCGCGTCCATCGGCCTGGCGACCTTCCCGGAGGATGGGTCGACCGCGGCCTCGATCCTCCTTGCTGCGGATCGGGCCTGCCTCGTCGCGAAGCGGTCAGGCCAGGGCCGAATCGCGACCGCCGACGAGGGCCGCTCGCTCGCCTCGGAATTCTCCCTTCAGCAGCCGACGCCGGTCGACCCACCGAGCCTCCCCGTCTGAGCGGCGACGGTCCACTGCGGCCGCGCCGGGTCGTCGCGCCTGGCGCTACAGGCGTCCGGCCTCCATGACTCGCTGGAGGAAGCGACGCGTCCGCGGCTCCGCCGGCGCCCCGAAGATGACGGCGGGCGGTCCCGACTCGAGGATCCGGCCCGCGTCGAGGAAGCAGACGCGGTCCGCGACGTCACGGGCGAAGGCCATCTCGTGGGTCGCGATGATCATCGTCATGCCCCCTCGAGCGAGCTCGCGGACCTCGTCGAGGACCTCGGCCACGAGCTCCGGGTCGAGGGCACTCGTGATCTCGTCGAGGAGCAGGAGATCCGGCTCCATCGCGAGGGCCCGCACGATCGCGACCCGCTGTTGCTGGCCGCCGGACAGACGGTCCGGATAGTCGCGGGCCTTGTCCGCGAGGCCGAACCGCTCGAGGAGCGCCGTGGCTCGGGCGGCAGCCTCCCTCTCGGACAGCCGGAGGACCTTGCGGGGCGCGAGGGTGACGTTGTCGAGGACGCGCATGTGGGGGAAGAGATTGAACGCCTGGAAGACGATCCCGACGCGCCGCCGGATCCGGTCGACCGGCGCACCCGGCGCGGTGATCTCCTGTCCCTCGAGGATGATCCGACCGGCGTCGATCGGTTCGAGGAGGTTGATGCAGCGGAGCAGCGTGGACTTGCCGCTTCCCGAGGCGCCGATGAGGCAGACGACCTCGTGTTCGCCGACCTCGAGATCGATGCCGCGGAGGACCTCCGTCGGGCCGAACGACTTGTGGAGGCCCTCGATCCGGACTGCCCGGCCGGTCGCGGGCGTCATCGGGCGACCCCGGCGAGCTGGCGGCGCCGCTCGCGGGCGACGAGCCAGTCCGTGAGACGCGCGAGGGGCACGGTGAGGATGAGGAAGAACGCCGCCGTCACGAGGTACGGCGTGAAGTTGAACCACCCGGATTCGTCGATCTGGGCCTGCTTGAAGACCTCCACGACCCCGAGGAAGCCGATGAGCGCCGAGTCCTTCTGGAGCCCGATGAAATCGTTGAGGAGGGGCGGGATGACTCGCCGGATCGCCTGTGGGACGACGACGTAGCGGAGCGCCTGGGCCCGGCTGAGTCCGAGCGAGCGGGCGGCCGCCTCCTGGCTCGGGTGGACCGACTCGATCCCGGCCCGGTAGACCTCCGAGACGTACGCCGTGTAGAGCAGGACCAGCGAGACGAGCCCCCAGAAGAAGGGATCGCTCGGCATCCAGTCGATGCCCAGGGTGGGCATCCCGAACCCGAGGGTGAAGACGATGAGGATGCCGGGAACGCCACGGAAGAAGTCCGTGTAGAGGATCGCGAGGAGGCGGACCGGGAAGAACACGGGGCCCGGCAGGCTGCGGAGGATCGCGAGCACCATCGCGAGCGGGAGGATGAGCACCTCCGCGATGAGGAACGCCTGGATGTTCGTGACGATCGCGGGCGCCTGACGCGGCCACGACTGCCACCAGTAGTTCGCGTTGAAGAACGCCTGCTGGACGAGCGGCCAGCCGGGCGAGCTCACGACGACGAGCGCGATCGCCCCGAAGACGACGACCGTGCTGGCGATGGCGATGACGACCGCGCCTCGTTCGCGGCCGGACTGGCGCGTCGCCATCGTGACGGCTCGGGCAGCGGCGCCGCCGCTACTTGAGCATCGGCACGTCGCCCTCGGCCTTGACGATGTACTCCTGGCGGAGGCTCTCGAGATCGCCGTTCGCGGTGAGGGCGGCGATCGCCTGGTTGACGCAGGCGGTGAGGCTGCTGCCCTTGTTGAGGACGACGGAGAAATGCTCCTGGGCTCCGACGGTCGGCAGCTCGCCCACGATGACGCCGTTCGTCAGCTCCACGTCCCGCACGAAGTACGCGGTCCCGAGGTCGACGACGACACCGTCGATCTGATGCGCCTTGAGCGCCGCCACCGCGGCGTCGAGCGTGTTGTAGACGAGGGGCGCCTTCGTGGGCTGGATGTTGTTCTGGATGTACGTCAGGCTCGTCGTCCCGACCTGCGTCCCGAGGCGGAACGCCTTGAGTCCGGCGACCGTGGTCACCTTCGAGATGGCGTTGCTCTTGAAGCCGACGACGGCCTGGTTGTCGTTGAAATACCCGTCGGACAGGTCGACCGCCTGGGCACGCTCCGGGGTGTACGAGACCTGGGTGAGGTAGATGTCGAACTTCTTCGGCCCGGGCTGGATCGCGTTCGCGAACGGGACCGCCGTCCACACCACGTCGGCCTTCGGGAAGCCGAGCTCCTGGGCGATGAGGTACGCGGTCGCCGCCTCGAGGCCGAGGCCGTTGTTCGGGTCGGCGTTCTGCCAGACGGAGCCGGAGGCCGGTGCGGGACCGGCGAACCACGGGCCGTAGGCCGGGTTGTCGGCGCCGATGGTCAGCGTGCCGGGCGTCATCGTCCTGAGACTCGGGCGGCTGCAGTCGAGGGCAGAGGCGCTCGCTGCGGCGGACGCGCTCGCTGCGACGCTGGCGGAGGCGGACGGAGCCGCAGCGCTCGGGGCGGCCGAGGCGGCGCTCGGTGGGGCCGCGCTCGGCGCCGGCGTCGCGGCGCTCGAGCAGCCGGCGAGGATGAGAGCGGCGCCGAGGACGGCGATCCGCGACAGGATCTTCATGTGAATTCCTCCTCCTCCGATCACGAACCCCCGAGAGTGTAGCGGGCGGGCCGCAGAATCCGAAGCGGCGCCTGGAGGAGGCCAGGCGCCGCTTCGGCTCTTGGTGGTCGTCTCGGCGGGAGGAGGGAGAACGCCTCGACGACCCGGGGATATTCGGTGCTGCGAGTCGGCCCGCCGTCCCCGTGCTGTGCGGTCCGTCCCGGTGCGGTGACCGCGTCATCGTTCCGGTGAGGGAACTCTCGCCCCCGCCCCGGGCCGCGGCGATGACCCATCCGTCCTGGTGGACCAGGTACTTCCGGCGCCCCGGGTAGACTCGCCTCCACGATGCGGGTCCGGACCTTCGAATTGCGGCTCATCGCGGCCGGGCTGACCGCGCTGTGGACGGTCGTCGCCGGACTGCTCCTCGTCGGCTACCGGCCGGGAGGACCGATCGACGTCCTCGTCGGCATGACGGCGATCCCTCCGGTGGCGATCGCGGCCGTCGCCCTCCGCTGGCCGCCGACGGCCCGCGACGATCGGGTCTTCGCCGGCACGCTGTGGCTCGGACTTCTCGTCGGGCTCCTCCTCATCCCGTCCATCGGCGGAGTCATCGGACAGCTGACGGCGCGCGGGCCCCAGACGATCGTGCCATCGTGGGAAGTCGCGTATCCGTGGCTCCTCGCGCTCGCCGGGACGAGCATCTTCAGCGGTCTCGGCATCGCCCGCCACACGCTCGGGCCGGGCGCCGCGCGACGGCGGCGGCTCGCCCGCGGCCTCGCGACGGGCATCGTCCTCACCGTCGCCGCCGGTTCGATCTTCGCCGGATCCGCGTTCGCCAACGGCCTGGCCCTCGCCGACCATCCCGCCGCGTCGTCGAGGTTCGGGCCGACGGATCCGGCCCTTGCCATGCCGCCGTGCGAAGGACCCATCCTCGACGGCTCGAGCGCGTCCGTCGAGCTGGACCTGACCGCCGACGTCGATCGACGACCGATCGGATCCGCCCGGATCGTCGGCCTGCGGGCCGGCTCGGACGTCCGCTGGACCGCGGATGTCGCGACGAGCGACGTGCTCGGTCAGTTCAGCGCGATCCGCTCTGGCGGTTTCGGCTGGCTCAAGGAGCCGGGCGGTCCGTGGACCCTCACGACCTTGAGCCGGATGAACGAGCTCACGCTCGACCGGCGGGCGATCCAGGTGGCGCTCACGGCCGGCGACCGGGCGGCCGCCGAGAACCGCGGCATCGAATTCGTCGAGGGCGCTCGCGCGCGTCACTGCCGGATCGCGATCGACGGATCGACGTTCGCCCGCGCGTTCCCCGAGATCGCGTGGTTCGCGAACGGGACGCCGGACCTCCATCGCTGGCGCGGCGAGCTCGACTACTGGATCTTCGGCGACGACGAGGTCGGCCAGATCCAGGTGACGGTCAACGGCGACGCGGCGGGTCTCGGGGCCACCGGCCTGCAGGCGACGATCAGAACGGCCATGATCGCGACGGATCGGGACCGCTCGATCACGATCGCGCCACCGGGCTGACCGGCTGGCGCCGCGGCACGCGAGGAGGGACGCGAGTGGACGACCGCGATCGGTTCGAGGGCAAGCGCGATCGCGTCGCCCGCATGCTCCGCATCGTCCGGTACCTCGAGGAGCGTGGCGAGAGCGGCGCCCGGCCGGACGAGATCGCCCGCGCCGTCGCGATGTCCCGCCGGACCGTATACCGCGACCTCCGAGCGATCGAGCGCGAGCTCGAGCTGCCCCTCTGGTCGATGAACGGCATCTGGGGTCTCGCCGAGCGTGGCCTCCTCCCGCCGCTCAAGCTCACCCTCGATGAGGCGATGGCGGTCTTCCTCGCCGCGCGGCTCATCGCCCGCTACGCGACAAGCCACGACCCGGACCTCATGGGGGCCTTCCAGAAGCTCGGCTCGGGGCTGCCGGAGGCGCTCGCCGAGCACGTCGCGACCACTCTCGACGTCATGGCCCGCCAGCCACCGGACGACCGGCTTCGAGCGCGGGTCCGGACGCTCACGCGAGCCTGGGCCGAGCGACGGGTCGTCTCGATCACCTACGACCCGGGGACCTACGACCCGGGCCGCGAACTCCGGGTGGCGCGCGTGCGGCCTTATCTCATCGAGCCGTCGTCCACGACGCACTCGCTCTATCTCATCGGCCATGACGAGACGCGAGCCGCCCTCCGGACGTTCAAGATCGAGCGGATCCTCGACGTCGCGATGACCAACGACCGATTCGAGCCGCCGGCCGGAGGCGCCATCGAGGACGCCCTCGCCCATGCCTGGGACATCATCGCCGACCAGCCGGCGGTGGAGGTCGTGCTCCGCTTCGCGCCGTCCGTCGCGGGCCGGGTCGCGGAGACGCGCTGGCATCCCTCCGAGCGTCGGGAACCGGCGGCGGACGGCTCGCTCGTCTGGCGGGCGACGGTCGCGGGCGTGCTCGAGGTCCGCCTGTGGGTCCTCTCATGGGGTGCCGACGTGGAGGTGCTCGAGCCGGCGGACCTCCGCCGCGAGGTGGCGCGGACCATCCGGGCGGCCGCCGCCCGCTACGCCGGCGACGGACCCGACTGAGACGCGGCGGAACCCGTCGCCGGGACGCCTTCCGGCCAGCCGGGGTACCCTTTCCGCGGATGACGTCTCGAGCCAGACCGCGAACGCCAGCTCCCCTCTTCAGCGCCACGATCCTGGCGAGCCTCGTGTTCGCCACGGCCGGCGCGACCGGGGTGGGTGCCGTCGGAGCGAACGCCGCCGTGTCCGCAGCTGCCGTGGTACCTGCCATCGCAGCGGCCGTCACGGCGATCCCCGCCTCGCCGAGCACGACCTCCGTCGAGGGCTATCTCCTCACCTGGGTCAACGCGGATCGAGCGGCCCTCGGCCTCCGGCCGCTCCGCCTCGACGGGCGGCTCCGCACGGTCGCCCGGACGCGTGCCGCGACGCTCGCGACGCTCGGCATCCTCAGCCATACGGCTCCCGGGGACCTCGCGTCCCAGCTCGCGGCGGCCGGCGTCCAGCGGTACGCCTGGGGCGAGGACATCGGGTGGACCTCGTACGCCTGGGGATTGAGCGCGGCCCGATCGCTCTACTCGATGTGGAAGGCGAGCCCGGAGCACTGGACGATCCTCACGAACGCGACGTACAACTACGTCGGGTTCGGACTCGGCTACCGGCCGAGCGGCGGCGCGACCTACGGGTCCGCCGTCCTCACGGAGTCGAGCGACCAGACGGCGCCTGCCGCGCGGATGACGAGCGCCTCCCGGATCGGCACGACGGTGCGGTTCACGTGGACCGGCACCGACGTCTCTCTTCAGACGCACACGGCGGGGTTCGTCTCGTTCGATCTCCTCTATCGCGCGAGCAACGGCGTGTCGCGGGTCATCCGCACCGGAACGACCGCGACGGCCATCTCGATCGCCTCGCGCCCTGGCGGGCACTCGTACTATCTGAGCGTCCGGGCGCGTGATCGCGCCGGCAACGTCTCTCCCTGGAGCGCGCCGCTCCACGTCTGGGTCCCTTAGGTCGCACGCGCTCCCGGAGGCAGGATGGGCCGCCACCCGTTCTCGGCGGTCAACCTCATCAGCGATCCGATCCACGGCTACATCGAGCTGACCAAGCGGCTCTCGGCCGCCGAAGCCGCTGCGGCCGGGCTCCCGACCGAGACCGCTGCTGAGGAGGACCTCGTCGATTCGACGTGGCTTCAGCGGCTCCGCCGGATATCCCAGCTCCAGAGCGCCCGCTGGGTCTTCCCGAGTGCCGAGCATTCCCGATTCACCCACGGCCTCGGCGTCATGCACGAGGCCGGCCTCTGGGCCCGCCAGCTGTACCCGTCACTGCGGGCTCGGCTGCTCGCCGACGGCGCCGCCCCAGGGGGCGGAGGAGGTCCGCCGGCTCTCCCGTCGGAGGGCCTCGTCGTCGAGACGATGCGGGTCGCCGGGCTCCTTCACGACGTGGGCCACGGACCATTCGCCCACTTCTTCGACGAGCACGTCCTCCGCGACTTCTCGGCGCCACCGGATCGCCGCCGTGACGGCGCGAAGCCGCTGACCCACGAGGATCTCAGCCAGCTCATCATCGAGCGCGAGCTCGGCTCGACCATCTCCGCCCTTCGCCGCGCACCCGGCGCCACGGCGGCGCGCGACGCGTTCGAGCCGGGCGAGGCGATCGATCCGCGCTGGGTCGCCTTCCTCGTCTCGAAGCCGGCCCTCGTGGACCCCACGATGCCACCCTGGGTGCGACTCCTCCAACCCCTCCTGTCCGGCGTCTTCACGGTCGACAACCTCGACTACGTCCGCCGCGACGCCTACTTCACCGGCGTCGCGACCGGCCCGGTGGACGTCGAACGGCTGCGGCGGTACGCGTTCGTCGGCGAGCGGGGCCTGACGCTCTACGAACCGGGGCTCGGCGCCCTGGAGGTATTCCTCTCCAGCCGCCTCTTCCTCTACCAGCAGGTGTACTTCCATCGCACGGTCAGGGCGATCGACCTCGACCTCGGCGAGGTCTTCGGCCCGAGCATCGGGGCGATCTTCGGCCTCCGCTCGCCGGCCGAGCACTTGGGGGCCTACGCCGACCTCGACGAGTACGCCCTGCTCCACCAGGCCGCCCTGTGGTCGCGGGGCGAGGCCGTTCGCGAGGACCCCACCCCCGGCGACGGGACCGTCACCCGTGCCGTGGCGGATTCGTGGCGGGCGATCCTCCTGCGCCGCCCGCGATGGCGGAGCGAGGCGGAGATCCGGCTCTCCTACGAGGACGTCGTGCCGGAGGCGGAGATCGCCGCGCTCGGCCCGCCCGAACCGGGCCGGGTCGTCATCGATCTCGCGGTCGTCGACGCCCGACCGGCGGACGCGACCGCCACTGATTCGCTGCTCGCCGTCGAGGGCCGCGACGGGCAGCCCGCGGCACCGCTGAGCCGGACCATCGGGCGGCTGCCGGCCTGGTCGCTGATCGCGCGGCGGTATCGGCGGATCGCGACCTGATGCCGCGCACCGCCTGCGTCGGGCGGGCCACGCCCGGCCTGCCGAACGCCGGATGGTGACCGACGGTCGCAGCGGCGACGGCGCGGCGGCCGGGGCAGCGGCCCTCTTCGGGTCCGCGTACGTCGCGACCGCGGTCGCGCTCCAGTCGTTCGGACCGCTGCCGATCGCCCTCTGGCGCGGCGTCGGCGCGGCCACGATCGTCGGCGTCCTCGTCCTCCGCGATCGGCGCCGCCTCGCCAGTGTGTCGACCGTCCATCGCGGTGCCGGGGTGCCGGTGCGGCCGTGGGCGGGGTGGCTCTCGTCGCGCCGGCTCTCGATCGGACGGCTCGGGCGCCTCGTCGTGCTCGGGCTCCTCGGCGGACCGGCCTTCATCGTCGGGATGAACCTCGCCGTCAGCGCGTCGGGTGCGACGATCGCCTCGTTCGTCGCCGGCCTGTACGCCGTCCTCGCCGCGGTCCTCGCTCCGTTCGTCCTCCGGGAGCGCCTTGGGCCGAGCGCGATCGCCGGCTTCGCCGTCGCCCTCCTCGGCACCGCGCTGCTCGCGGAACTCGATCCGGCGTCAGCGTCGATCGCCGGCATCGTGGCCGGACTCGGTGCGGCAGCAGCCTTCGCCGCCTATCTCGTGCTGTCGCGCCGCTGGGCCCGCGACCTCGGCCTGTCCGGGCTGGCCATCGTCGAGACGAACTTCACCGCGACGGCGCTCGTGCTCCTCCCCCTCGCGCTCGTCGTCAGGCCGGAGCCGGTCGTTCCGGCCACCATCACCCCGGATGCGCTCCTCGCGCTCGGGTGGCTCATCGTCGCGAGCGTCGGCGGCCAGCTGCTCATCGTGGCGAGCGTCCGTCGCATCGCGGCGCGGCGCTCGGCGGCCTTCCTCCTCGTCAACCCGATCACCGCCACGGTCCTGGCGGCGATCCTCCTCGGCGAGCGCCTCGCGCCGATCCAGCTCGTCGGTGCAGCGCTCGTGCTCGTCGGCATCGCCCTCGCCAGCGATCTCGCCGCGTCCGTCCGCGGATGGGTCGCGGTCCGGGCGGGCGCGCCGTCGTAGCTTGCGCGTTTCCCGCCGTCGCGCGTCGCTCCGCCGCTACGGCCCGAAGCCCGGCAGCCGCGCCCCGAGATACGGAGCGACCGCCGTCGAGAAGACCGCCGTCAGATGCTGGTAGTCGCGGTAGATCAGGACATTCCCGACGATCGCCGGGCACGGCTCGGACGGGCAGACGAGCCGCCCGGGATCGAGGAACGAGACGCCCGCCGACGCGGCCGCGGCGCCCTCAGCCGCGAGGTACACCGGATCGAGGGCCGTCGCCGTCAGCGTCGCGCAGGCCAGGGCGTCCGTCAGGTGGGCGGACAGACAGACGGGTGGATCGACCCCCGATCGAGGCGTATCCCCGATGAGGAGGACGTGCGGGGCGAGCTTCGCGAGGCGACCGAGCGTGCGAGCGAGCGCGGCGTTCCAGAGGGGCATCCGATCGGCGACCGGAACCGGCGAGCCGGCGATGGCGAGGGTGTACAGGCTGTCCGAAGCGACGATGAGTCGCGGACGCTCGGCCGCGATGCGGGCGAGGACGTTCGTCCGCCACGTCCCGCATTCGGTGTACGTTCGGCCGAGGGCGCTGTTCCAGACGTTGACATCCGCCGTCGGGCAGGCCGATTTCGTCAGCGACACGAGGCGCCACCCGTCCTGGATCGCAAGGCGCTCGAGGGCCGGGAACCACTGGGCCGCGTGCGAATCGCCGAACAGGATCATCGTCTTCGTCGAGGTCGTGAGGCCGAAGGCGCACGGACCCGGTCGAGTCGCCGCGAAGTCGAGATGGCAGCCGTCCGCGTACGTGACGGGAAGGCTGCCGCGAGCGGCCGCGAGCGATGGTCGGAGGTTCGCGGGAACGCGACCGGCGGCGGTCGGGGGCCGCGTGGGAGTCGCAGGCGGCGAGTCGGTCGGGCCGTTCGCTGCGGTCGCCGACGGCGCGGCGCCGGGCGTCGGGGCAGTCGGCGTCGAGCCCGAGGAGGCCGAGCCCGAGGAGGCCGAGCCCGTCGTCGGTGCCGACGACCCGAGGATCGTCCCGAGATCCGCCGGGAGGCTCGCCCCCGGACCGCCGCCGGTGGAGGCGAAGGCGGGCGACGAGAGGGCCGCGTTCCCGATCCCGATCGTGAGGCTCGCCACGAGGACCGTCGCGACCCCGGCGATGGCGAGGCTCCGGCCCGGGCGGAGTCCGACGAATCGACCGCGCCGGATCGGCTCCTCGACGAAGCGCTGGCTCAGCGCGGCGATCGGGATCGCCACGAGGGCGAGGAGGATCCGGACCGGCAGCGGGAGCGTCGTCTCGAGGGCGGCGGCCGGGATGACGAGGATCGGCCAGTGCCAGAGATAGAGGGAGTACGAGATCCGGCCGAGCCAGCGGAGCGGCGCCGTGGACAGCACCCGCCCCGCGACACCGAGCGAGCGGGTGAACCCACCGGCGATGACGAGCGCGGCACCCGCCGTCGGCAGGAGGGCGGCGGTCCCGGGAAAGGCGGTCGTCGTGTCGAAGATCATCCCGGCGATCACGATGAGCACCACGCCGATGGCGGTCAGTGCGGTGGCCAGTGCGGCCGGCAGCTCGAGCGATCGGAACGCCGCGAGCGCCAGGAGCCCGCCGAGTGCGAGCTCCCAGGCCCGGGCCGGGAGCGAGTAGAACGCCCACGGTTCGGCGACCCCGGTGAGGACGATCGAGAGAGCGAGCGAGGCGATGCCGACGCCGGTGATCACGGCGGCCAACCGGGCGACGCTCAGGGTTCCCGCCGACGACCTGCTGCCGGCCTGAACGCCGGGGAGTCGCGCGGCCTGTCCGCCGGAGCGGCGCCCGGACCACCGCACGGTGAGGAGGAGCAGGGCCGGCCAGAGGAGATAGAACTGCTCCTCCACGCCGAGCGACCAGTAGTGGAGGAGCGGCGACGGTGCGAGCTCGGACTGGAGGTAGTCGGTGGCCTGGAACGCGAAGCGGAGGTTCGACACATAGAGCGCGGCGGCCGTCCCGTCTGCGGCGATGTCCGGGACGCGGAGCGGCGGCAGGAAGATCGCGGCGGCGGCGACGGTGACCACGATGACGAGGGCGGCCGCCGGGAGGAGCCGGCGGGCACGTCGTGCATAGAACGCGGCGAGGGAGACCGTCCCGGTCCGCTCGAGCTCGCGGGCCACGAGCCCCGTGATGAGGAAACCGGACAGGACGAAGAAGACATCGACCCCGATATATCCGCCACCGAACCCGGGCACGCCCGCGTGGAACAGCAGGACGAGGAGGACCGCGACCGCCCGAAGCCCCTCGAGATCCGGCCGGAACCGATCGGTGGTCGTGTCCGGTGCGTGACCGTGGCCGGGCTCGGCCCGGGGCAGATCCGGATGGCGCGAGTCCGGGCGGCGGAGGTCCGAGCGGCGCGGGGCCGAACGGCCCAGGTCGAGTCGAGTCACCAGGTCGGGATTCTGACCGCTCCCGCCGATGACCGCCGTCGGGGGCGGAGTCGTGGACCCTCGGCCCGGGCCGGCACCTGGCCAGTCGCACGCCGCATGAGCGTTGGGACCGACGTCCCGCCCCCTCGGGCTCGATCCGGTGCGCTCCCTGGCGGCAGCCAGGGTGCTCCACGCACGGATCGGCAGGCCGCGACCCGTGCCGGCTCATCCGAGCAGCCACCGGACCGACCTTACGTTCGCTCGGCGTGCAACTAGCCACGTTCCGCTGCTTCGGGGTCGCGATCTCGACCCGACCCCGAACCCTCGGGGTATCATCGCCGCCCGCGCCCGTAGCTCAGTGGATAGAGCGACTGACTTCGGATCAGTAGGTCGGGGGTTCGAATCCCTCCGGGCGCGCCATGACAACCTGGGGCAGCGCGAGGGCCAGGCCGTTCGAATCGGGAGCTCGTGCGCATCGCCCCGGGCTGGCCCAAGGCGGATGCAGTGCATGCGGTGTCAGAAGACGATGCGTGTCCCGAGGATCTCCTCGCGCACGGCGCGGCCACTCAGGGCACGGACGAACTCGACGGCGTCGATCTCGGTCGGGGGCTCGCCAGTGCCGGCTTCGAACCGGCCCCCGGCCGGTCCGCCCAGCACCAGGTTGAAGGGGCGGCGGTGCTTCCTGGCCCAGTCCAGGACGCAGTCCTCAACGATGCGGCCGTCGTGCTCCGGCGTGAGGACCATGTCACGCCCGGTTGCCCGAGCGATATCCACGTGTTGGATCCATGTGTCGCGGGTGAGGATCACCTCGAACGGCTCGCGCAAGGTGAAGCGACCTCCGAAGTCGTTGGCTCAGCTGCCGAGCCATCAGCCTGAGGGCTGTCCCGAGCCTCCCGACCCAGAGAGTCCGGCCGGCCGACGACGAGACGGATCGCCTTGCGACCGCGTTCAAGCGCCAGCGTGATACCAGTCCCGAACTTCACGACCAGATGTGAAAGAAGATCCACGGCGCGATCGACGCCAACACCGAACGCTCACACGACGACGACGACCGCTGACCGCGGCCGCTGGAAGCCGTCCCAGGATTCGTGAAGGTCGAGCTTGCGATGCCCCTGCGGTGGCGGCCGGGCGGCTACTCCGCGCGGCGGCGCTTCGGACGCTCTTCCACCTTGACCTTGGGCTCATGGCCGGGTCGTGGCGGGCGCGGAAGGGTCCCCGGCGCCATGTCCGGGCGGCGAGGCTCAGGGCCTCGCGTGCGCGCACTCTCGACGGCCGCGGCGAAGGCCTTCGCGACGGCGGGCGGGACACTGGCGATCCACGCGGCCTCGACCTGGCGGACCCGCTCGTTGTCCGCAGCACGCCGCTCGCGCTCTCGCCTGGAATGTTTCGTCGCCACCGGTTCCTCCTCTGAGCATGACCCCGTCCGACGTGAGTGTACGAGCTATTCGCCGAGCAGCTGGAAATGGACGGTCCGATCGCGCGGGCGGACGGCGTCGAAGTCGACGAAGTAGACGTGACCGAACTCGCCCAGTTCGATGACTCCATCCACGATCGGGATCGTCTCCGAGCGACCGATCAGAGCGGATCGAATGTGCGCGTCGGTATTCAGACTCCAGACCGCCTGTTCCCCGAGATCCTGCTCGGCATGCTGGATGTGCTTCGGTCCTGGGTGCAGGTACTGACCCTCGCGTCGGCACGTCGGCACGATCGCTTCGAGGCGATCCAGCATGTCCTGGAGGAGATACTCCGTGCCGTCGAACAACGTGTCGTGCGATTCCTCCTGGATGATCACGCTGCACGTGGTGTGCTTCGAGTAGACGGTGATCGTGCCCATGAGGATCGCGGATCTGGCGACCGCCTCCCGAGCCGCCTCGGTCACATCGTGGAACATCGGCTTGTTGAGGTGGCTGTGAACGTCGACGGTGTGGTGATGGACGGTCATCTCATCGATCCTCTCATGTGCGACACACGGACTGCCCGATCGCTCCTGCGGTCCGCTGCGGACCGTTCCTCATCGGGCTCCGACGGCCGGATGCGCTCTCATCCAGGCGTGCTGCATGGCGGCGATCATGGCCTGCATCTGGGCGATCGGATCCGCCGCCCTGAGGATGCCGCTCGAGGACCCGGTCGCACCGACGCCGAGAGCGACCATCTGCGCAACGTCATCGGGCGTCTGGATCCCGGCGCTGCACATGACGATGATCTCGGGATCGATCCGGCTCACGAGGGCGATGGTTCGCTCGACGAAGCCCCGCATCGCGGTGGCTGCCGAGTGAGCGGCGCCGATCAGCTCAGGCGGCTCGGCAAGGACGATGTTCGGGCCGAGCTGGGCGACGGCCGCCGCCTCTTCCGGCGAGTCCGCGCAGACCATCGTCGCGAGACCGACCTCATCGGCTCGCCTGATGGCCCGGTGGATCTCGGCGAGCGTCATCCTCCGTTCCGAGTGGTTGAGCATCGTGCCGACCGCCCCGGCCTCCTTGAGCGCCTCGGGCAGGACGCTTCCTGCTCCGCGGCCCACCTCCACAGGGTCCATGTGCTGGGCGAACACGAGCAGGTGCCGGGTCTCCCGGGCGATCGCCGGTATGTCCACGTGCTGCGGATCGAAGATGACGGTGACGCCGTGCTCAAGGCTCAGGCGGTCCGCCTCTTTCGCCAGTCGCACGGCCTCGGCGCCGTAGAGGTAGCCCTTCAGGCCGATCTCGAACACGGGCGCCCTGAGGCGCGTCAGGTCATGCATCGTGGCCCTCGGCGGGTTTCGCTCCCGCCAACGCAGCCTCGTTCGTGCTCAAACGACGACCGCATCGATGCCGAGCATGCGGGCGAGATGGAGGAGCTGCGCCGTCCATCGCCCTGCCGCCGCGCCCATGTGGTGGGTCGCTCCGGCACGCAACCAGGCGTCGCACCAGCCGGCGATCGGCAGGGTGTCATGCCTGAACAGGGTCTGAGGGGCGGAGATGGGTCGGGGCGGGAACGGCAGGAGCTGGCCCTCGGAGATGACGAACCGCCACCGTCCGTCACCCGTCGTGACGAGCGCGAGATTGGTGATCGGGCCGGGCCGGTAGGCGAATTCGAAGCCAGCGCCGAAGCCATGGACACCACGGTAGTAGATCGAGTGCTTGACCTTGATCTCGCCGGGTGTGCCGAGGGCCGGGTTCCCGTGGCCGTCGTGCGAGAACATCACCGCCTCGTTGTCGAAGTCGATGACGTAATTCTCGAGGGTGGTGGCCTGGCCGGCGAGTTCCTGCAGGATCAGCTGCGCAACGGCAGTATTCACATCGCCCTCGGGTGAGGCGGGAATGCCGATCTCGCACAGGCGACCCGTCCCATACGAGGGGATGATCCCGATCCTCGGATCGCTCAGCCACACCTGGTCGAATGCGGTGAACGCATCGAAGCGGCGCTCCTTCGCCACGGACTCCAGGGCGAGGGCGAGACGGACGGAGCGCTCGAAGAGGGCGGGCTCCATCTCGACCGCGTACCTGGCCCGCTCCGCCTTCATCGTGGCGTCGACGTCGTCCTGCGCGATCTCAGCGAATCGTTCGGCGACCTTCTCGGGCTCCAGGGGCCACACGACCGGGCCGATCGCCTGGCGCAGCGAGAGTCCGTCGAACATGAGGTCCGTCATCCCCTCGAACGGGTGACCGACCAGGGCGATCCGCGCCTCGCGGAGCCGCCGCCGGATGGCGGCCGCCTGGATCACCTCACGGACTCGCCGGCGCCCGTCCGAATCGTCGAAGCGGGAGGTGACGAGCGCGAACTCACGCCCTGTTCGAACGAGCATCGCCGTGAGCTCGGGCATGCCGGCCATGCCGCTGTTGAGCATCACCACGTCGAAGCCGTCGTCCTCACCGAGCCGCCCGATCCGCTGGGTGTTCCACACGAGCACCGGGGCGGTGGTGTCGAGGAGACATCGTGCCGGCACGATGCCCTTCGTGTAGGCGAGTTCCGCGGCGACGATGATGTCGACGTCCTCGGCGTTGAAGCGGCGCGCGGCGGCCGCGGCCTGCTGCTCCTCCTCCACCAGGCCCGGGTGGACGACGTCGCCGTATTCGGCCAGCGCGTCGGCGATCTCCTGGGCAGCCGCGGTGGCGGCCGGGCGCATGTGGGCAGTCTTGTTGTAGTCGTCCTCGAGGAGTGCCGTCACGAGGACGCCGATCTTTGCCTTCACCGCCACGGTGCACCTCCCGTTCGTCCGTCCATCAGATCCGTCATGTTGACCAGGGTCAGCCGGCCGCGAAGAGTGGCCGGAGTGCGTCGAAGAGCGCGAGATAGCGAGCGTAGGCGTGATCGTAGGTGCCACGCACGGCCGGGTCGGGCTCGTAGCGGTCCGCGATCGCAACCATCGCCGCGCTCGCGGCAGCGAGGTCAGGGTAGATCCGGGCGGCCACACCCGCGAGCATCGCATCGCCCCGGATCGCGGCGTCCTCGCCCTCGAGCGTGACGACGGGGAGCCCGCAGGCGTCCGCCTTGATCCGGTTCCAGAGCGCGCTTCGCGACCCGCCGCCGTGGGAGCGGATCTCGACGGCCGCGGGTCCCACATCGGCCAGCTGCTCCACGTTGCGTCGGAGCATGAAGGCCACCGCCTCGAGGATCGCCCGCACCAGGTGACCCTTCCCATGACGCAGCGTCAGGCCGTAGAAGGCGCCGCGCGCCTCAGGCTCGTACTCCGGGCTGAAGGCGCCCATGAGGTGCGGCAGCATCGTCAGGCCTTCCGCTCCGGGCGGCACGTCGGCGGCGAGGGCGGTCAGGAGATCGTAGGCGTTGACACCGTCGTGCTTCCCCCGGGCGATCTCTTCGCCACCGAACTGGTCGCGGAACCATGTCAGCGCCATCCCGCCGGTCGGGCAGACCGGGCAATACAGGTAGCGATCAGGCGCCGAGTGGATGTAGACCGGCGTTTGCCGCGATCGATCGGCGCCGTGGCGATCGACCGAGGACTGCAGCGTGAGTGCGCCCCCGGTGCTCTCGGAAACAACCCCCGGACCGATGTTCCCGACCCCGACCGCTCCCGCGCCCTGGTCCATGCCACCGGCCACCACGAGCACGGTCGCGGGCAGGCCGAGCGCCTCGGCTGCATCCGGAGTGAGCGTGCCGACGACGTCGCCCGGCTCCACGAGCTCGGGCAGCCGCGCGGGATCGATCCCGACGGCCTCGAGCATCGGGTCCCACCAGCGCCGGGTGCGGATGTCGTAGAGGAGAGAGGTGCACTGGACGCCGCCCTCCGAGACGAACCGGCCAGTCAGCCGGTGGAGCATGAGTTCCTCGACGAGGAGAAAGCGCGCGGTCGCGGCGAACAGCTCCGGCTCGTGTCGTCGCCACCACAGGATCTTGCAGGCGGTCCACGTCGGGACGACGGACGGGACGCCCGTCGCGTCGTAGATCGCCGCGTCCCCGAACCGCTCACCGATCTCGCGCGCCTCGGCCGCGGCCCGGTTGTCCAGCCAGACGAGCGCGGGGCCCAGGGCCCGGCCACTCGAGTCGACGGGGATCACCGTCTCGCCCTGGCTCGAGACTGCGAGCGCGGCGACGCCCTCCGGGTCGATCGCGGACGCGGCGAGGGCTCCGCGGATCGCCCTTCTTGTGGCCGTCCAGTAGACCTCCGGGTCGAGCTCGGCCCGATCCGGCGCCGGGTGATCGATCCGATACTCCTCGCCGGCCGCAGCCACCTGGCGCCCGGCTGCCTCGAAGATGCCGGCCTTGACCGACGTGGTCCCGATGTCGAGGCCGATGAGGAGGGACATCGCCGCGTCGGCGCGGCGGTCAGCCGAGTCCGTGCTTCGCGGCGGCCACCGCCGGCTCCGCGCCATTCTTGACGACCTCCTGGAGCGCCTCGAGGAACCGTTCCGGGTCGCGCGCCTGGATGACGTTGCGACCGAAGACGACTCCCCGGGCCCCGTCGCGGACGGCGGTGGCGGCCAGTTCGAGGGCATCGACTTCGCGGGGCAGCTTCTTCGAGCCGAGCGCGAGGATCGGCACCGGCGTCGAGCGAACGATCTCGGCGAAGCGCTCGCCCGTATGGAAGGTCTTGACGAGATCCGCCCCCAGCTCGGCGGCGATGCGGCAGCCGATCGAGATCTGCTCGTGGCGCTCCTCCGGCGCCACGTCCTCATGGCCGGCCGGGTAGACCTCGCCCACGATCGGCACGCCGATCTCACGCTTCTCCGCCACGCACCGCGCGACGAGGGCGACGTTCTCTGCGTCCACCGCCTCCGAACCCGTCTTGATGGACATCCCGACGAGGACGACGTCCGCGCCGAGGGCGGCCGCCTGGCTGGCCGAGATCATCGGAACGCTGCGGCTCTCGTGGTACCCCCACTGGGTCGCGTACTGCGTGCCCCAGTTGAGACGGACGATGAGGGCGGGCGATCCGCGGTGCTCGAAGACCGATTGGAGGTGGGGCACCATGCCCGGGCTCATGAGGATGGCGTCGGCTCCGCGCAGGCGGTCGACGATCGGCCGAAGGTCCTCGAAGCCCGGTCGCGGCCCGTTGTACAGACCGTGATCGATGGCCACGACGACGACGTTCTGGCCGCCATCGAAGAGCCGCCGAAGCCTGATCGACTCGCCCGTCGACACCGAATGATCCCTCCTTCAGGTCGCTGCCACCGATCGGCGATCCGCCGCCCGTTTCCTGAGGTCTCGACCCAATGGCGTTCACATTCGAGCGGTCGCGCCTCTGTTGGACAGGCTACCACAGGGGTTCTGACCGTCAAGTCAAATTGTTCTGATTGACTTCCACTACGCGTTTGTCTATGTTCTGATATGTGCTCGATTGACCAACCACGTGAGCCCAGCGAGCACCAATCAGTCACGCTTGGGAGGTGAGAGTGGAGGCGGCGACGGCCTCGCGAACCCAGTCGGCTCGGCGCATGACGGCCACACTCGAGCGGACGATTGAGCAGGACGACAACCCACGCGCGGCCGAGAGCGTAGAGGCAGCGCCAAGGGTCCTCGCCCACGTGACTCCGCTTCAAGGCTGAGGTTCCGACACCCGTCGTGCGCAGGCATCGCGTTCTACAGGCGCAGAACTGAAGGAGGTACCAGTGAGACGGCAGAGGCGGGGCAAACTCAGCGTTGGAGTCCTGACGTTGGCGATGCTCGCGGCAGCGTGTGGGTCCGGATCAACGAGCTCCCCCAGTACGGGCGGAGGAGGCCCAGGAGGATCGCCCAACTCGGGCAAGGTCACCCTTACCCTCTGGCAAAACCTGGGGCAGGGCAACCAGGCCCTGGTCGTACCACCCCTCATCGCGGCGTTCGAGAAGACCCATCCGAACATTACGATCAACAACGTCCAGCAGCCGCGCGCGAATTACTTCGCCCTGCTGTCGGCGGCCGCGATCTCCCAGTCGGGGCCGGATCTCGTCAATATGTGGACCGGTCTGTTCACCATGCAGTACCGCTCCTACCTGACGAATCTGAAGTCCCTGGTTCCCAGCGCGGACCTCGCCAATGTGACCGGCCTTGAATGGAGTTCCGTTGGCTTCAACGCTCCAGACAGCCCCTATGTCCTTCCCCTGCAGGTGCAGTTCTACATCGGCTTCTATAACAAGAAGATCTTCAGCCAAGCCGGGATCGCGGCAGCGCCGACCACCTGGAGCGAGCTGACCAGTGATTGCCAGAAGATCCAGGCTTTGGGCATCACGTGCATCCAGATGGGAACTCAGAACCTCAGCGGCGAATTCTCCCCGTGGTATGACCTCTCCTACCTGATGGCCGGCGCTTTCTCTCCCACCCAGTGGCAGGACCTGTACAACGGAAAGATCCCGTGGACGGATCCAACCGTCCAGTCGCAGCTCGAGAAGTGGCATCAGCTGTACGTCGCTGGCTACATCAACAAGGACGCACTGACGGCGACGAACGTCATGAGCCGCTTCATCAATGGTCAGGCGGCCATGATCATCAAGATCAATAACGACGCCGGCCCCTTCTCCGACGCACTCGGGAGCAACGTCGGGGTCTTCGTTCCCCCGTTCTCGGACACCCCGATGCACAAGGTCGTTGAGTTCGCGGGAAACGGCTTTGCGATCACCAGCTACTCGCCGAACAAGGCAGCAGCAGCGGAGTTCCTTCGTTTCATGACCACCCCAGAGGCCGGCCAGATCATCGCGCAGGGAGGCCTGATCCCCGCCGTGAAGGGCGTCGCTGCCACGAACCCGCTCGCCAAGGACATGCTCTCGCTCGTGAGCGACCAGCAGTTCCAGGTGTACCCGATGCTCGACAACGTGCTGGCGACGCCGTTTGTCGACGCCGGAAGCAAGGTGCTGCCTTCGCTCCTGGTCGGCGGCACCACGGTCCAAAGCACCACCAGCGGCCTCGTGCAGACGTGGCAGCAACTCCCGGCCTCGGAGAGAACGCAGAGCTGGGCCGACTATCAAGTTCCCTGATCGTTACATTCGGAGTCGAGGCCGGCGGTGGAAGGAGTAGATGGGGACGCCCGCCGTTCCCCGGCCGGCCAAAGACGCAGCGGCCCTCTCAGCGCGCCAGCGTTGATGCGCGGGTCGGCTGTGCGACTCCAGGCGACGGCACACGGAGGGTCAACGCAGGGGTCTGACGGGAGTGTCAGCGTCGCGGTCCGCGCCGCGAGGCCTCGCCCCCACAGCGGTCGGGGCCTCCATCAGGACCGCGAGCGAACGGGTGCCCTGTTGGTCTTGCCGGCCCTCGTGGTCGTCCTCATCTTCATCCTCGTTCCGATCGGAGAGGCCGCCTATTACAGCATGACCAATTGGAATGGAATCACCTCCCATTGGATCGGCCCTGCGGCATATGTGGCGATGTTCCAGGACCCCACGTTCTGGCGCGTCCTCGGGAACAATGCCATCCTCTTGCTCGCCGTTCCGGCGACGCTCGCGTCCGGTGTCTTTCTTGCCGCTCTTCTTCACGAACGAGTATGGGGATGGCGCATCTTCCGCGCCGCGATCATCATCCCGACCGCGGTCTCATGGGTGGTGTTGGGCATCGTCGGGATCCAGGCCTTCGCGCAGAATGGCCTGATCAACCAGGTGTTGGCCGGCATCGGCCTCACGGCACTGACGCAGAACTGGCTGGGCAGCCCCTTGAGCGCTCTGGCTGCGGTGGCGCTCACGTTCGTGTACTCACTCGTCGGCATCAATACGCTCATCTTCGTGACCGGAATGTCGACCATCGATGCGTCGATTCTCGAGGCCGCCAAGATCGATGGCGCAAGCTGGGCACAGGCATTCCTGAAGATCACGATCCCGCTCCTCCGCCGCTACTTCCTGTTCGCCTTCGTCGTGACATCAATCAGCGCATTCACGGCCGTGTTCAGCCTCATCTACACGATGACGGGCGGGGGTCCGGACTACGGGACGACCACGATCGAATTCCTGGTCTACCAGCGGGCGTTCGCAACCGGATCGTTCGGACAGGGAGCGCTGCTCGGGATCGTGCTCTTCGGGATCTTGTTTGGAGTCACCGTGACCCAACTCCGATTGATGCGCCGAGACTCGTGACATGAACGCGCTCATCGACTCGCGGCGGCTTCGATCGAAGGCAGGGCGGCCCATGATCTTCGTGGTATTGGCCGCCGTCTCCGTCGCCCTCATGTACCCGTTCTACTTCATGCTGCAAACGTCCTTCATGTCGAATTCCCAGTATCTGCGCGGCAGTGGATTCTCACTGGACAGTTGGGGGGTGCTGTTCCGCAGCGTTCCTGTCGCTCAGGAGATTCTGAACTCGCTGATCCTGTGCGCTTGCGCCATCGCAGCCACCCTTGCCCTCGCAACGCCCGCCGGGTTCGCGCTGGCAAAGTTGACGTTTCGTGGGGAGCGTCTGGTCTTCCTCGGGATCGTGGGGAGCATGATGATCCCGCTGCAGTCAATCATCATTCCGGAGTACGTGAACTTCGCGCGGCTGCATCTCATCAACACGTACGTAGGCGCGATTCTCGTCTATGTGGCCATTGGCACGCCGTTCTCGACGTTCTTGATGGCGACATACTTTCGCGGGCTGCCAGACGAGTTGACGGACGCCGGGCTATGTGACGGGCTGAGCTATTGGGGCGTCTTTCGGCGGATCGCGCTGCCGCTCGCAGGCCCCGCGCTCGCGACAGTGATCGTGCTGCGATTCATCCCGGTTTGGAACGACTTCCTGATCGGGTTGCTCTTTCTGCAGGATCCCAACCTCCGACCCCTGACCGTCGGACTGGGTGTGCTCGCCTCGTCGCAGCTCGTGAATGTGCCGGCGCTGATGGCGGGAAGTCTGCTGAGCACGATCCCGGCGGCCGTAACGTACGTGGTGTTTCAGCGTTACCTGGTGAAGGGGCTGACGCTCGGTTCGTCGCTCTAGGGTTGGCGGCGTGGCGTGCGGAGCGACCGCGCGGACCGAAAATGGCGAGTCGATCTCCAAGGGAGGTTACATGGGCATCTACCTTCGGGCCGAACCCGGCGCCTATGCGGAGCGGGTACTCGTCGCCGGCGATCCTGGAAGGATCAGCCGACTGGCGTCGCTGCTGGAAGGGCCAACGCTGGTGACGGACAACCGTGGACTTCTCGGCTACACGGGACGCTACCGCGGAGAAGCGGTGAGCCTCCAGTGCACCGGCATGGGTTGTCCGAGCATGGCCATGGTCGGAGCAGAGCTGCTCGAGTACGGGGCGCGCACCATCGTGAGGATCGGCACCTGCAGCTCGTTCGCCCGAGGAGTGCGAAACGGAGACCTGGTCGTCGTGACTGGGTCCGCCGCCGCGGACGGGACGACGCGTAGCATGGCTGAGGGAATGCCATTCGTGGCAGTGCCCGACTTCCGCCTCACGAGTGCGCTCGTGGAGGCCGCCCAGAAACGAGGACTACCGACGCATGTCGGGCCGGTGGTGACCGTGGACGTTGAGCCACACCTTACGACCCTCTCGACGCAGGGTTGGCGTGAACGTGGTCTGCTTGCGGTCGAGATGGAAGCCGCCGCGCTCTTCTACCTTGCGCTGCGCGCAACGGCCCGTGGGCCACGCCGCGTGGAGGCAGCGTGTGTGCTCACGGTGAGCGATGGCTTGGAAGGACACCCAGACGGCCCGCAGCGCTATCTGTCCGACACAGAGCTCGAGGCGGCGACGGACGAGATGCATCTCGTTGCGCTCGATGTGGTCACGGCGCCGACCGTGGCGGTCACCTCGTAGCGGGGTCCGGGGATCTCGGCTTCGGACAACGTACCGATTTCGGGTTCGTGCGTGGCTCGTGGAGACGTGATCAGTTCGATGAACGGCAACGAGAGTGACAGGACGAACGTCGATGGGCGCTGCCCGGAGCAGTGGCCGTGACCACGGCACGCGAGCGGCGAGACTTCATCACGCGACTCGTCGAGGAAGCGGAACACGTCTCCGTCGCGGATCTCACCGAGCGTTTTCGCGTCACCGACACGTCGATACGGCGCGACCTCCGTCTGATCGAGGAACAGGGTCGCCTGAAGCGTGTCCACGGCGGCGCGGTCGCCATGCCGGGCTCGCCGCGTCTGGGAGTCAACACGGCCAAGGCGCGCGAGCATCTCGCCGAGAAGCGGCGCATCGCGGCAGCCGCTGCGACGCTCGTCGCTCCCGGGAACGTCGTCCTGTTCGACTCGGGGACCACCGTCGCCCAGGCCGCGGCCCAGATCGCCCGCGGCCTCCGAGTCGCGAACGCGATCACCGCCGTCACCCACTCGCTTCCGGTCATCCAGGAGATCGGGGCGTGGCCGGAGGCGAACCTCGTCTGCCTCGGCGGGCTGTACCTGCCCGACTACCAGGCGTTCGTTGGACCGCAGACGCTGTCGAGTCTCCGTGAACTCTCCGCCGACATCGTCTTTCTCGGCTGCGACGGCCTGACGGTAGAGCTGGGGATCACGACGCCACACGTGCTCGTGGCCGAGGTCGGCGCGATGATGGCGCGCCGCGCCCGCCGCGTTGTGGCGCTGGCCGACTCGTCGAAGCTGACTCGCTCGGGTTTCACGCCGATCATCCCGCTCAGCGCGGTGGACCTGCTCATCACCGACGACGCCGCAGATCCGGAGAACGTGGCCCGGATCCGGAAGGCCGGCTGCGAGGTCCTTCTCGCGTGAGCGAGCCGTACACGAGCCCGCCGATCACCGACGCTGCTCCGGACGAACCCGCGCACTGGACCGCGTCACGCCGCAGCGGCGCGAGACCGGCGCATCATTTGTGTTTCGCATCACTTCGGATTGACGTTCGTTCTTTGCACGGATATAAACACATCGAGCAGCCGATGTTGCTCGACACACGCGCCCCAGACCATGGCGGTCGGCAACCGTGATGCGCGGACCAACCCCGACTCGCCCCGGGCCAAGGCCCACGGAGGAGGAAGAGAAACCGATGGTGTACCGAAGGTTCGCCGCCCTGCTGGTCGCCGGCCTCCTCGCCGGCTGCAGCGCGAGTGCCACCCCGACTCCGAGTGCCAACCCGAGTACTGCCGGGTCCGGGGCACCCTCCGTCACGACCTCGGCGGCGCCATCGGCGTCCCCCACGACGGCGGCCCCGGTCAGCATCACGCTGTGGCAGAACTACGGCACGGAGGCGAATGCCCCCGCGACGTACGCGTTCGTCAAGGCCTATGAGGCGCTCCATCCGAACGTGACGATCGATGTCGTCAGCCAACCCGCGGCGAACTACTTCGCGCTGCTCACCGCCGCGGCGATCTCCAAGACCGGCCCGTGCCTGGCGACGCAATGGACCGGCCTGTTCACGCTCCAGGACAAGAGCTACCTCGAGCCGCTCAACAACTACATCCCGATGACCACGCTCAAGCAGTTCAAGGGCATCGAGTGGGGTTCCAACAACTTCAACCCCGACAGCGGCGTCTACGTGGTGCCCTGGGAGATGCAGACCTACAACGGGTTCTACAACAAGAAGCTCTTTGCCCAGGCCGGGATCACGTCCCTGCCGACGACGTGGGCCGAGCTGGCCGTGGTCGACCAGAAGCTCAAGGCTGCCGGGATCCAGCCGTTCGTCTACGGGACCGGGGCCCAGGGGTTGACAGCGGGCTTCTACCCGTACTACGACCTGAGCTACCTGATGATGATGATCCCGGTCACGGACTGGCAGAAGCTCTACGACGGCTCGCTGCCCTGGACGGACCCGACGATCCAGGCGCAGCTCGACAAGTGGGTCGCCCTGAAGGCGAACGGCTACACGAACAAGGATGTTCTCAACGACACGCAATCGTTCCAGCAGTTCCTGGCCGGCAAGGCAGCCATGACCCTCGAGGGAACGTGGGCGATCTCGGCCGTGGAGAAGGCGATGGGAAGCAACGTCGGCGTCTTCCTCCCGCCATTCGTCGATCAGCCGCTCAAGGGCATCGTCGAGTTCCCGGGTGACGGCTTCGCGATGACGAACTACTGCCAGCACAAGGATGTCGCCGCGGACTTCCTGAAGTTCCTGGCCGACCCGGCCGCCCAGAAGATCGTCGCAGACGAGGGGCTCATCCCGTCCGTCCTCGGTTCCTCGGCGAGCGATCCACTGGCCAACGCGCTCCTGAGCTTCGCTGCGACCCAGGGGTACACCCGCTACCCGATGATCGACAACGTGATCCAGGGAGAGGTTCAGGCGGTCGGGGCGACGGTCCTCGTTGCGGCTTTCGCCGGAACGATGTCGACGCACGATGCGCTGCAGAAGATGCAGGACGCCTTGATGGCGCTTCCGGCCGATCGGCGGTCTTCCTCGGGCTACAAGTAGGTCGCCCCTTACGTCACGGTGCTCACCCGGCGCGGCCCACGGCCTCGACGCTCGCGGCTCGGTTGGTCGCGGCGTCGCGCCGGGTTCCTGTTCTCGCTACCGGTGATCCTGCTGGAGCTCGGCCTCCTGGGTCTGCCGATCCTCCAGACGTTCTATTACAGCTTCACGGATTGGAACGGCCAGACGTCCAGCTGGATCGGCCTCGACAACTACGCACGGCTGTTCAACGACTCCACCTTCTGGCAGGTCCTCGGGAACAATGCCCTGTTGCTGGCATCGATCCCGATTGCCATCGTCATCCCGCTGGCCGTCGCGTTCCTTCTGAACGAGCACGTCACTGGCTGGCGATTCTTCCGCTCGGCCTATTTCCTCCCGACCGCGATATCGTGGGTCGTCATCGGCATCGTCGGGATCCGGTTCTTCGCGGCCGAAGGAATCCTCAACGGCGTTCTGAGGACAGTCGGACTCGGTGGGGTCCAGACAGACCTCCTCTCCAGCGAGGTCGGGGCGATGGTCGCGGTCATCATCACGTTCATCTGGTCCGTCTTCGGGACGAACACCATCATCTTCATCACCGGGATGGCCACCCTGGACCGGGAGGTGTACGAAGCGGCCCATGTGGATGGCGCGGGGGCCTGGGCGACGCTCGTCCACGTAACGCTCCCGATGCTCCGCAGGTTCATCCAGTTCGCGTTCATCCTGACGCTCATCACGGCGTTCACCGCGCTGTTCAGCCTGATCTTCGTCATGACGAGCGGCGGGCCAGGCTTCGGGACGACGACCCTGGAGTTCTTCGTCTACGAGAAAGCCTTCGCCACGGGCGTCTTCGGCCTGGCCGCAGCGATCGGCGTCGTCCTGTTCGTCATCGTGTTCGCGATCAGCATCACGCAGCTCCGTCTCTTCCGGAGTCGGGCTGACTAGGAGGTAGCAGCGCCCACATGATCCAGGCCAGGAGGCGGCTCAACCGGACGGCGATCTTCCTCGTGCTCGCCCTGATCGCCGTCGTGATGCTGTTCCCGTTCGCCTTCATGGCCCTGATCGCGAACCAGTCGTACGACCAGTACCTCGCCGGATCCGGGTTCTCCCTGGACAGCTGGCGGCAGCTCTTCGATACCATCCCGGTCCTTCAGGAGCTGCTCAACTCCGCCATCGTCACTGCCGGAGCCGTGCTCATCATCCTGGTCGTGAGCTCGATGGGCGGCTTCGCGTTCGCGAAGCTCGGGTATCCCGGCGGGTCGGTCGTCTTCCTGCTGCTGCTCGCGGGCATGATGGTGCCCGTCCAGTCGATCGTCATACCGGAGTTCGTGAACGTCAGCCAGCTGGGGCTGATCAACCAGTACCCGGGCGCGATCCTCGTCTACGCGGCGCTCGGGGCGCCGTTCGCGACCTACCTGATGACCACCTATTACCGTGGTGTCCCGACAGAACTCATGGAGGCCTCGCTGATGGACGGCGCCTCATACCTGCAGATCTTCGTCCGGGTGATCCTCCCGCTGTCCGTCCCGGCGATCGTCACGATCACCGTCCTGCAGTTCATCCAGATCTGGGACGACCTGCTGATCGGCCTCCTGTTCCTCCAGACGCCGGACGTCCGGACGATCACGGTCGGGCTGGCGACGCTTCAGAGTGGGCGCATGGTCAACGTCCCCGTCCTGATGGCCGGGTCCCTGGCGAGCGCGCTGCCGGCGATCATCGTCTACCTCATCTTCCAGCGGCACCTCGTGCGCGGACTCACGATGGGGATCGGCAAGTGAACGCCGGCCGACCGGCGGCGATGCGGCCGTGACGGCCGCACGAGAGCGCCGTGCCCGGATCGCCGAGCTCGTCGCGGAGTCCGAGGAGGTGGAGGTCTCCGCGCTCGCTCGACGCTTTGGGGTGACCGACGTCTCGATCCGGCGTGATCTGCTCCTTCTCCAGGGGCAGGGTCGGGTCAAGCGGATCCACGGCGGTGCGATCGCCCCACACCTCGCCCTGCGCCACGGGGTGTTCGGGACGAAGATCCGCGAGCATCGCGACGAGAAGCGACGCATCGCGGTCGCCGCCGCGGAACTCATCCATCCCGGCGAAGTCGTCCTGTTCGACTCCGGAACGACCGTCGCCCAGGTCCCGGCCCAGGTGGCGCCCGCGCTTCGGTCAGGGAGCTCGATCACCGCGGTGACCCACTCGTTGCGGGTGATCCAGGAGATCGGCTCCTGGGAGGGCCCGCACCTGATCGCCCTCGGCGGCCTGTTCCTCCCCGACTACGAAGCCTTCGTCGGGCCACAGACGGTGGCGAGCCTCAAGGGCCTCTCGGCGGACCTCGCCTTCCTGGGCTGCGACGGTCTGACCCTCGAGGCGGGGATCACGACGCCACACGTCCTGGTTGCCGAGATCGGTGCCACCATGGCCGCTCGCGCCCGGCGGGTGGTCGCCCTGGCCGACGCGTCGAAGCTCGGCCGCTACGGGTTCACGACCATCGTTCCGCTCAACCAGGTGGATGTGCTCATCACGGACGCCGGGGCCTCGCCGGAGCAGGTCGCCACGATCCGGGCGGCCGGCATCGAAGTGATCATCGCTTGAGCGCGCGGGTCACGGAGGGATGGAGCGTTCACGACAGCCCGGCGCTGATTCTCGAGAACGCCGCGCTGCGTGTCACGGTGCTGGCCGAACTCGGCGGGCACGTGCTCGAGCTCATCGACAAGGCTGCCGACCGGGATCTCCTCTGGGTGAACCCGCGCACGCGACCGCGACGGGCGCCGTACGGAGCGCACTTCGACGATTGGTGGTCCGGCGGCTGGGATGAGATCTTCCCGACCGGCGATCGGGCAAAGCTTCACGGCGAGGAGCTGCCGTACATGGGCGAGCTCTGGTCGGTCCCCTGGACGGCGGAGGCTGGCGCGGTGGACGACCGGGCCTGGGTCGCGGCAGCAGGTCTCGCGACGATGGCACCCGCGCGCCTCGAGCGGACCCTCGAGCTGCGCGACGACGAGCCCGTCCTTCGGGCCCATTACCGGCTGACGAACCTCGACGTTCGACCCCTTCCCTTCCTGTGGGGCATCCACCCGTCGTTCGCCATCACGCCTGCCCATCGGATCGACGCACCGGCCAGGGAGATGCGGGTGGGAGTCTCGTCCGGTCCGGCCATGGGCGTCGTCGGGACGACGTACTCGTGGCCCGCACAGCCGGACCAGACCGCCTCTGGAGGGCTGCGCGACGTCCGGCGGGTCCTGCCCGCGTCCGCCGCGGTCTTCGGCGGCCATTGGGCGACGGACCTGGCGGCCGGGTGGCTCGCGTTGACCGACACGTCGGCGCGCCGCGGCATCGCCATCGCCTTCCCCGTCGACGTGTTCCCGCATGCCTGGCTCTGGCAGGTCTATGGCGGCTGGCGAGGGCACCATCACCTCTGTCTCGAGCCGTGGACCGGATACCCGATGCAGCTCGAGGAGGCCCAGGCAGCGGGTCGGGAGCGAGTCCTTCAGCCCGGCGAGTCGCTGGAGGCCGACGTCGCCTTTGTCCTCTTCTCCGGGCTCGACGCCGTCGCCGCGGTCGAGCAACGGGGTGACGGCTTCCTCGTCCGCTGAGCCCGGACGTTCGCGCCTGACGCTGTCGCGGGGAGCGCCTGGGCACGACCCTGACCGACATGAGCAGGAGCCGGTCGAGTCGCCGCGAAACGATCGCCAGGCCGATGAGACCCATCGCCACGAGATATGCCACGTCGAGGACCATGGACGGACCAAGGACGCCGGTCGTGAAGCCACGGATGAGGTCCGTGCCCCGGTAGAGCGGCGTGAGCTGGACGATCGCCGCCAGCGGCCCGGGGTAGGCGGACAGCGGGTAGAACGTGCCGCTGAACAGGAAGAGCGGCAGGATGACGAGCTGGACGAGATCGAAGTCCTGCCACGTTCGCATGAAGGAGGTGGCCGCCATGCCGACCCCGGCAAACCCGAACCCGACGACCATTGCCGCGGGGATGGCGAGGATCGCGAGCGGCGAGGTGGTGAGGCCGAGGATGAGCATGACGACCATGAACCCCGTCGCGTAGAGCGTTCCCCGGATGATCGCCCAGCCGATCTCGCCGAGGGCGATGTCGCCCACACCGAGCGGCGTCGAGAGGATCGCGTCGTACGTCTTCTGGAACTTGAGCTTGAAGAACACGTTGATCGTGCTGTCGTAGATCGCGCCGTTCATCGACGAGGCGGCCAGCAGCGCCGGGGCGACGAACTGGGCGTACGTGATCGGTGTCCCGTTCGGCCCGGTCACGTTCCCGACGAGCGCACCCAGGCCGAAGCCGATCCCGAGCAGATAGAAGAGCGGCTCGAAGAAGCCCGACACGATCACGAGCCAGGTGCGGCGATACACGTAGGCGTTGCGTTCGATGAGGAGGCCGGCTCTGCGGCTCCCGATGCCGGCCGGCAGGACGCGCGCGAAGCCGCCCGCGAGCGTCACGAGACGAGCCGCCGCTGGAAGGTCACGAGGCAGGCGACCGTGCCGGCCGCGGCGAGGGTCGCCAGGTAGGCGATGTGGACGACGCCCGTTCCCGGATCGAGTGTCCCCAGGGCCAGACCGCGCGTCAGCGCGACGCCGTGGTAGAGCGGCGTGAGCGCCGCCACCAGCTGGAGGAATGCGGGCAGGCGCTCGATCGGGAAGAACGTCCCGCTGAAGAGGAAGAGCGGCGTCATCCCGAAGCGGAAGAGGGCATTGAAACTCTCGGCGTTCCTGCGAGTCGCCGAGTACGCGGCGATCGGCGTCGCGAATGCGAGCCCCGTGAGGATCGCAGCGGCCCAGGCGAGGATGAAGCCGCCGGGGCTGCGGTCCACGCCGAAGGCGAGCGTGACCAGGCTGAAGATCCCCGTCACGATCCACAGCCGGAACAGGATGAACGCGATCTCGCCGACGGCGATGGCGCGCGGCGTGACGGGTGTCGCGATCATCGCGAAGTACGTCCGTACCCAGTTGATCGCCGCGACGATGCGGTACGTCCCCTCGCTGAACGCCGTCTGCATGCCGGCAGAAGCGAGAAGCCCCGGCGCGAGGAACGCAAGGTACGAAACGCCCCCGAGGGAGACCGCGGCGCCGGACCGATCGACGATCCCGCCAAGGCCGAGGCCCATGGCGGCCAGGAACAGCGTCGGCTGGACGAACGAGCTGAAGAGCGACGCTCGGAACGACCGCCGATACGCGAGCAGGCAGTACTCGAGGACGTGGGCCGCCGACCGCAGGAGACCGGGCTCCGAGCGAGTGGCGGATCGAGTCGCGCCCTGGCTGGCCATCGGACGACTCAGTCGATCAGGCTGCGGCCGGTGAGCCGGAGGAAGACGTCCTCGAGCGAGCTCCGACGGACCAGGACGCTCTCAGGCCGAAGACCGAGGTCATGAGCCGCGACGCTCGCCGCCTCGCCGTCCTCCGCATACACGAGGACGCGGTCTGGCAGCCGCTCGAGGCGCCGGGCGTTCGTCCCGTCGACGAGCGCTTCGAGTTCGCGGTCGACTGTCTCCTGGACGCCGACAGGGAAGCGGAGTTCGAGCACCTCGCGGGTCGAATAGCGCTCGATGAGCTGGCGCGATGTGCCCTCGGCCACGATCGTCGCCTTGTCCATGACGACGAGCCGATCGCACAGCTGCTCAGCCTCGTCCATGTAGTGGGTCGTGAGGACGAGCGTGACGCCCCGCTGCTTGAGCCGGTAGAGCCGATCCCAGACCTGGTGACGAGCCTGGGGATCGAGGCCGGTCGTCGGTTCGTCGAGGAGCATGAGGCTCGGTTCGTTGATGAGCGAGCGGGCGATCGTCACCCGCCGCTTCATCCCACCGGACAGCGGTTCGACCTTGGACTTCGCCCGATCCGTCAGCTGGACGAAGTCGAGCAGTTCATCGGCTCGCCGGCCCGCCTCGCGGTACGAGAGATCGAAGTATCGCCCGTAGATGACGAGGTTCTCGCGGACGGACAGGTCCGTGTCGAGCGTGTCCTGCTGCGGGACGACCCCGATCTTCGCCCGGATGCGCGGCCCGTCGGCAGCCGGATCGAGGCCGAGCACCTGGAGCGTTCCGCCGCTCGCCGGCGAGACGCAGCCGATCATCCGCATCGTCGATGTCTTGCCGGCGCCGTTGGGCCCGAGGAATCCGAACGCCTCGCCGGGTCCCACCTCGAAGTCGATGCCGTCGACGGCGGTGAACGCCCCGAACCGTTTGGTCAGACCCTGGGCAAGGATGAGTGGTGTCGAGGGGGTCTCGGGCATGGGCGGGCATCGTACCCCAGCGACCCGGCCGGCCCGTACCGCCCCGGCCTCCCTTACTGCAGGTCGGTCGCCGGGTGGACCGGCAGCACCACCGGCTGCCGGGGTGGCTGGCTGAAGTCGAAATCGGCGACCAGGTTGCCCAGGCCGGGCGCGTTCTCGCGGACGTCGGGGCGCGGATCGGGCCGGCCGTCGGTCGCCGGATCCAGGCGTGCCCCGCCGAGGAAGTCGTCCTCGATGAACTTCAGGTAGGCGTCGAAGGACAGTGTCTGATGGTCGATGAAGCCGGTTCTGGCGTAGGGGCTGATGACGAGACCTGGGACGCGCAGTCCATACCCGTTCTGGTCGACCGACGGTGGCACGACGTGATCGTAGAAGCCACCCCAGTCGTCCCAGGTGAGGAAGATCGCGGTGCTCGACCAGTCGGGCCCCTGCATCACCGTGTCGATGAGATTCGTGACGTAGCTCTGGCCGGTCGAGATGAGGGCCGGCGGATGCTCGCTGTCCTTGCCGTTCGGGACCACCCAGCTGACCGCCGGCAGGGTCCCGGCCGCGGCCGACGAGGTGAAGGACGAGATGTCCTGGATGTTTCCCAGCTGGCCGTCCTGGTGGACATCGGTGAAGCCGGGCAACGGGTTCCAGATCTGGGGAACGCCGACCTTCTGGGGCTGCGGAGCGCAGCTGATCGCGTCGTTCGCACAATCGGGTTGGAACCCCTGATCGAGGTAGTAGCCCCAGCTGACACCGTGCTGATGGAGGAGGTAGGTGAAGTCGGTCCAGGCATAGGGTTGGGGTCTGGTCACCGTCGGGACGCCCGGCTGGTTGATGTCACTCGAACAACTCTGGGGATCGGACGGCACGGTGCACCTGGCGGACCAGGCGGATACCGTGAAGAGATGGGCCGGCAGGCTCCATGAGGCGTCAGGCTCGAACATCGCGTCCTGGAGCACGAAGTCGTGGGCATATGCCCAGTAGTTGGGGATCTCGCCGCCATCCACGTACCCCATCACGTCGGGCGTGCCTGCGCCCGCGCAGCCCGGGTTGAATGCGTTCTGGCAGCTCTTCTTCGCCTTCTCCGCCTGAGCCACGAAACCGTCCATCCGCCCGCCGTTCAGATCGGCACTGGCATTGGCCTGGCCGTGCGGCCCGCCGGCGGTGAGGTCGTGCAGATCATGGAAGGGTCGGTCGCAGCCACCGGTCGCGGGATCCGGCACGCAGGCGGCCGGCACACCGTTCGCCATCGGGATGCCGTTGGCGCCGGGGAAGGTCCCGAAGTAGGTGTCGAAGGAGCGGTTCTCCTGCATGATGATCACGACGTGCCTGATCTTCGAGATGCCGTCGCCGCCCGCTCCCGACGCCGCAGAGGATGCGGGCGGGCTGACGCTCGCGGTACAGGCGGCGGCCATGAGGGCCACGGCCGCCAGCACGATCGAACCTTTGCCGGGGGCGGATCGAACCATGCCGGTGAGGATGGGCCTCTCCTCGACGCCGTCAAGCCGGCAAAGGTCAGGCGGATGTAAGAAACGGCGCCACCTGGCGAAGCCCGAGCCGGTGCTCCGTCCGTCGTCAGGTACCGGGCTCGCCGAGCCCGCCGGGGTTACGGCTGCCGAATGACGGCGCAGCTCGTCCGGGCAGCGGCGCGGGGATCACATCGGCGTTCGGAGCGCGTTCGGCGTGCCGCGGGGCGACGAGGCCCTGCCGATACGGCTCGACGAGTGGGGCGAGGAGCCGCGCCGAGCGAGCCGTCGGAGCCCATCGGATGATGAGCCGCACCGCCACGTAGGCCGCGATCGTCGCCGTCGGCAGCCCCACGATCGGCAGGGCGAGGCCCACGGCGAGGATCGGGTTGACGAGTGGCAACGCGGCGACACTTGCGTACCAGCCGTTGATCGGGACGACGACGATCGTCGCGAGGAAACCTGCCTCGCGCCGGTCGACGGTGGCGAGGGCGAGGACCGAGACGATGCCGACCACGAGTGCGATCGCCGTCCCGCCGCTGGAGCCTCCACCCGACTCGACCGCATATCTCGCCGCGATCGTCGGCAGATCGCCCAGGAACGTACCGACGGGAAGGACGGCGATGAGCAGGAGTCCCAGGAGTGCCGTGACTGCGACGGCGCGCCAGCGTCCCTCGCCGAGGAGGGCGAACCCCATCTGCGGTCGGAGCAGGAGCCCGAGCGGACCGGCGACGCCAAGCATGAGAGCGAGGCTGACGATCGCCGGGTTGCCGTTGAGGATCCCATGGACGAGCGGCGGAAAGAGGAGCCAGGCCCAGGACAACCCGCACCTCCGAACGATGTACGCCGCGGCGAGCAGGTCGAGCGCGATCCAGAGCGCGACGGCCTGCCCTTCGCGGAGGGCGACGAAGGGGGCGAGCAGCGGGAGGACCCACGGCGGCGCGGCGAAGTGAAGGCCGTGGTAAACGGCCTGCCATGGGTCGCCGCCCTTGAGCCAGGCGACAGCTCCGCGGTAGTAGATATGGGCGTCATTGCCCAGCTGGTATCCGTGATGCATGAGCGGGTGATCGGCGAGGAGCCAGGCGCCGAGGAGGATGAAGGGTGCCGGCAACCAACGAACGAGGCGATCCCATCGGCGCTGACCGGACCGGGCGTTCGTGGGCTGGCGCGCTCGCCCTATGGGTTCTCGATCGAGGGAGTCATGGGGGACGGAGGATACCCGGAGCACGTCGATCGCGCCCCCGACGCCCTCTGGCGCGCGGGACGTCGTCGTCCTGAGCGTATGGACACGAGGGAACCGGTGTCGCACCATCGACCGCGTGTCGGAGCTCATCCTCGTCGGCCAGCTCGTGCGTCTTCGGCGCGCCGAGCCTGTCGACCGCATTCGCCTCGAGGCCATCCTCAGCGAACCGCCCGTCGCCTGATGGTGGAACCCGCCGGGGATCGATGGGGCCGCCGCGGACTGGCTCGCCGACGTCGGCCAGGTCACATTCGTCATCGAGCGCGCCGGGGCCGTCGTCGGGAGCATCCAGTTCGACGAGGTCACCGACGCCGACTATCGATGCGCGGCCATCGACCTCTTCCTGACCGCCGTCGCGCAGGGACAGGGCCTCGGCACGGACGCGATCAGGGCGGTCGCCCGCCACCTGTTCGAGGAGCGCGGGCATCACCGCCTGACGATCGACCCGGCGGCCGCCAACGAGCGGGCGATCCGCGCCTATCGGAAGGTCGGATTCCGCCCCGTCGGCATCATGCGCGAGTACGAACGCGGCGCCGACGGCGCGTGGCACGACAATCTGCTCATGGACCTGCTCGCCAGGGACCTGACCTGACCGCGCATCACGGCGGCGAGCTGGAGACAGGAGCGGTGACCCGGGGCGACGGCGCGTAGGTCGCGGAGAGCACGCCGCCGGTCGGATGGACCGCGCGTGGCACGGTCGCGAGCATGAGGGCGAGGAATCCGCCGATCACGAGCACCGCGGCGGTATCGCGGACGAGCCGTCGTCGCACGTCGTCGAGCACCGGGGCGTCGTCATCGGTCGGGCTGGTCCGAACCGGCGTCGGTCGGGAAGGATCCGCGTGGGCGATGCGGCCGAGACCGTCGCAACGGTCACCACCGCAGAACCGACCGCGGGACGGGCGCTCTCCCCCGCAGGACCTGCAATAGCCGTGGGGCGCAAGGGTCCGCGAAGCGGGCGGCTGAGTGCGATCGTCGCGATCGAGGAGCGCCATGTCGAAGTGACCTTCGGAATGCTTCGGACGGGTCCGCATCGTCGATGCCGCACGCGGTTCTGTCAATCTACGCTCGTCGACATCTATGCTCGTCGACGATGACTCATAGCGCACTGCGCCGGTTGACGCGCAACGCCGAGGCGGCCCCGCTCCTCGAGAGCTTCTTCATCGCGGCCGTCGTGTCGTTCCTCGGGATCCGCGGGTTCCTCGCGCTCACGGGCTACCCACGCATCGGATCCGGCGGGATCCACGTCGCTCACATGCTGTGGGGCGGCCTGCTCATGCTCCTGGCGCTCATGCTCATGCTCGCGTTCCTCGACCGATCCGTCCGGCACCTCGCGGCGGTGATCGCCGGTCTGGGCTTCGGCACGTTCATCGACGAGATCGGGAAGTTCGTCACGGCGGACAACGACTACTTCTATCGACCCGCGGTCGCCTTGATCTACGGGCTGTTCGTCATCGCGTTCTTCGTGGCTCGGACGTTCGTCGGTCGGCGCCGTCTCAGCGCGCACGAAGCACTCGCGAATGCCCTCGACCTGCTGGCGAGAACACCGCATGGGGCGATCGAACCCGACGACCGGACGCGGATCCACCGACTCTTCGAGCTTGCCGACCCGGATGAGCCCCTCGCCCGGCTCGGCAAGCGGTATCTCGCCGAGCTGCCGGAGACGACGGAGCGCGGCACCTTGATCGCCACTGCCTACCAGCGACTCGCGAACGGTTATGAGGAGCTCATGGCGAACCCGTGGGCCGAACGGGCCCTCACCGTCAGCGTCGTCGCGTATACGGCCCTGACGGTCGCAAGCATCGCGCTCCTCGCGACCGCGGTCCCGGCCCGTGGGGCGGCCGAGACCTCGAGCGTCGCGACGATCGGCCAGATCGGTTCGACGATCGTGGGTGCGGCGTTCGTCGCCCTGGGCATCGTGAGCCTCGCTGACTCGCGATCCGCCGCCTACCACTGGTTCATGCGCGGCCTGCTCGTGTGGATCCTCATCACCCAGATCTTCGTCTTCTACAGCTCGCAACTCGCGGGCCTCGGAGGGCTGGCCATCAACCTCGTGGCCTACGGCAGCCTCCGATTCGCGCTCAGCCGAGAGATCGTCGCTGGACGACGGCCACAAGGCACCGCCGTTCGCCACGGATGAGGACGCGGAGGACCCGCATCTCGAGAGCCGGGACTACCCGCTGGATCCACCACCTGCGTCGCCGGGCGAACCATCGGCGTCGCCGACGATCGCCTCCGCCTCGATCTCCACCTTCCAGCGTGGATCGAGCAGGCCGGCGACGACGATCATCGTGCTCGCCGGGCGGATCTCGCCGAAGACCTCCCCGTGAGCGCGGCCGATCGCCTCCCAGTCGTCACGGTGAACGAGGTACGTCCGCGTCCGGACCACGTCCGCGGGATGCCCGCCGAGCTCGGCCAGCGCGGCGAGGATGATGGTGAGGCAGCGGCGCGCCTGGTCGGCCGGGTCCGGATCGACGGATCCGTCTGGCCACACCGGCGCCGTGCCGCTGACGAGGACCCGCTCGCCGACCCGCACCGCCCGGCTGAACCCCACGCGAGGCTCGAACGGCGATCCGGACGACACCCGGCTGCGCTCCATGGCCGCCAGCGTAGCAGCGAACGGACCGCCGAGCGTCGGACGGCCGAGGACGCGGGACGGCCAGCGAACGGACCGTCCCGCGTGCGTTCGTCGATTGGACAGGTCAGCGCGCCGACCCGAAGTCGACCTCAACGCCGCCCCGGTGGGTAGGTCGCGCGAAGCCGTTGGATCTCGGCCGCCGCGGCCGCCTTGGTCGTGAAGCTCCGTTCCACCTGGTACTGACCCTTGCCGGTCATCTTCTCGCGCTCGACTGCGTAGCCCTTGAAGCCGTGGGCGCCGAGCCAGGCCACATACGTGTGGGCCACGGTCGGCAGGGTGAAGTTCCCGGCCATCGCCTCATATCGCGGGCTGGCCGCGAGCACGGACGCAGCGAGGACGGGGGTGGCGAGGGCGCCGAGTGCGATGCCGGCGGCGATCCGTCGGGTGTTGCCCATGATCGATCCCCTCTGGATGCAGTGGACTGGTCAGCGGGCATGTCCCGGACCTGTTCTCCACCTTCGACCGTCTTCATGAATCCCCGGTGAAGCGCCGATTCACGGTGGCTTCACGGGCGGCACCCTACGGTGGCCCGATGCGGACGCTGAACAACGACGTGACCAGCCGGCGCGTCGGCGCGTGGGTCGCCGATCGATGGGCACGCCCACATCCAGGTCTCGCCGGGATCGCGGTCGCCATCGCCGTCTTCGACCTCATCGTCGTCGGTGGTGGGCTCGACCAGCTCCAGGCGACACTCGGAGCGATGGGGTTCGACCCGGACCGGGCGCGGTTGCTCGTCGCCCTGGTGACGGCCGGCGCGACGGCCACCGGAGCGGGCTTCGCGAGTCGCCGATGGACATGGGGGGTCCTTGCGAGCGTCGCGACGGTGGCCGCCTGCTTCGGCCCGACCTTCGTCGGCGAGACGCGGATCGCCATCGCGTCGCCCGCCCACGATTTCGATCCACTGGGCTGGGCCGTCGCCGCGTTCAGTCTCCTGACGGCGGCGACCGTCGTCGGCTGGGTGACAGCAACGCTCGGGATCCATGTCCGGTCCGGCCTGGGTGAACTCACGGCGGCCATCGCGACGGTGAGGGCCGATCGGTCGCGCCGATCCATCGCGGGGCGCGCGGCGGTGCGGGCCATCGCGGTGATCGTGAGCCTCGCGATCGCGGTACCGGCCATCGGCGACATGGTCAACTTCAGCCCGGACATCGCGATGCACCACGGCCCGCCGACCGTCCCGGGACTCGTGACCGCTCCCGGGCGCGGTGGTGCCGGTGGCGGGCTCGCCGGCGTCGGAGCCCTGATGCGTGACGCCCTCGCCGGAATCGCCGTCCCCGGCGTCGCCGTCGTTCCCGGCGCCGTCATTGCCGGCAACGCCCTGCCAGGCGTTGGCGCAGCACCCGTCGCAATCCCGACACTCGACCCCTCGATGGTTGCCGGCCCCGTGCCGGGATCAGGCGTGACGGCCGGTGCGGTCTCCCTCGAAGCGCCATGGGCGAGCCATGCGCCGAGCGGCGCCGGCCGGGTCGTCACGGTCGGGTTCCCCGCTCCATGGATCGGCGGCATCTTCCCGACGGCCCTGGTGGACGTCTATCTGCCGCCGGGCTATGACGCCTCGGCCACGAGGCGCTATCCCGTCGTCTACTCCGCGCCGTGGGCGCTGGCACCGTGGGACAAGGGCACCGGTTTCCGAGGCCTGCTCGACCGACTCGTCACCTCCGGCGCGCTGCCTCCCGCACTGTTCGTCTTCGCCTCGCAGTTCGGCGCGCTCTATCCGAGCAGCGAATGCACGAACTCGTACGACGGGCGCCAGTGGTTCGAGCGCTACATCGTCGGGACGGTCGTCCCCTACGTGGACGCCCACTACCGGACGGTGCCACGGCCGGCGGGCCGCTCGCTCCTCGGGTTCTCCGAAGGCGCCTACTGCGCGGCATCGCTCCTCGTCCGCCACCCGGACGTGTTCGGCCAGGCCGCGGCCCTGAGCGGCTACTACCAGGCGGGCCTCCGATCCGCCGCGACCCCGGCCGCCTGGCGTGTGTTCGGTGGGGACGCCGCTCGTCTCGCGGCCGCCTCGCCGGCGCTCGTCGTGGGGACCCTGCCGGCCGCCGCCCGGAAATCGCTGTTCATCGTCCTCGAGGCGCAGCCGAACGACCCACTGTTCGGAGCCGAATACGCGAGGTTCGCGACCGCCCTCAGCGGCGCCGGGATCGCCCACGCCACGATCCCGATCCTCGGCGTGGGACATTCATGGTCCGCGGTCCGGACCACCCTCGAGTCGGTGCTCCGCCTCCTCGCCGAGCGTCAGGTCCGGATGGGCGTCGCCTTCTAGCCGTGATCGCCGGACACGTCGTTGACGAGGATGCCCATCGGATCGAGCCCTCCGTCCCAGGGTTCCGGCAGATGGCCATCAGGCGGGCACTGGTCTGCAGGTCGGTGACAGGTGGCCCTCACCCGGGCATCTGGCAGGATCGACGTGCCGACCCGGCCCGCTCCACGCTCAGGTCTACGAGCGCCCCGTGGAGAGTCGGTGACCAACGCCCGCCTGGGGGTCATCTGGCACGAACGGCATGCCGCGCGGTACCCCGTCCGATGGAACCGGAGCCGGCAGAAGCCGGGCGGGCCTGCGCTGTCGACCACGTCCGCGGGGATCACGGCGAGTGTTCCCCGGACCCCGGGATCAGGCGGCCGGCCCGTCGCCGAGCCGATCGAAAAGGTTGCTCGTCATGATCCCCACCCGCCGATCGAGCGGGGTGACGTAGCCTCGCCACGCCCGGGCACCGAAGTCATCGAGCGCCCACGACCATTGGAACGTCCCCGCCGCGAACACCGTCGCCCCCGAGTCGGCGGTGTACATGGTCGCCGTGTGGATCGGTGGACTCTGGACATTCCCGGAGCCGTCCGGGTCCGTCCCGACGGCTTCGACCCGGCCGCGAGCGAGGAGAATCGTGCCCGGAGGAGCCAGCTTCGGGAAGAACGTGTCGTACTCCTGCCCCACGAGGCGCTGAATCCGGTCGCCGTCGCGAAGACCGGTGCCCGCGTAGAGCCAGTGACCGGCGTTCCGGACGACCCACGGGCCAGGCGTCCGGACGACGTGGCCGTACATCTGGCCGATGATCGCCGCCTCCGGATCGGAGACCGGGGCCTCGCGCCATCGACATGTCGCGAGCGTCGGATCGGTCTTCGTCAGCGGGTCGCGGCTGGCGGACTTGTAGCAGGTGATCCGTCGCGACGACCCGCTCGGGGCGTCACCGAGGCGGACCTGCCAGTAGATCTCGTTGGCCGACAGGAAGGCGACATTCGTGCCGGACGCGATGAGGCCCGCCAGGGTCGAGCGCATCGGGCGTGACCAGTATTCGTGATGGCCGGCGAACACGATGAGCCGGCGACCCTGGAAGACCTCCGGATGCAGGGCGAGATCGACATCGGCGACGTACTCCACGTCGCGACCCATGCGCTCCTGCCAGCGGATGAACTGGAGCTCCCAGTTGAACAGGAAGCCCGCTCCCCGGGCGCGGTCGTACGGGCGGTCGAAGCCCACGGTCACCGCCGCTCGGGTGCCGGACGGCATCCGCGCCCCGTATGAGTTGTACGAGTAGAGGCTCTTTCCGCCCCAGCCGTTGTAGGCCTGGTAGGTCATCGCGGCGTGCACGAAGAGGATGGGCGCGCGCCCATTCGGCGCGGACGGGTCGACGCTCGGCCGCACGACGAACGGGACGTATCCCACGCCGCCGGCCGGTCCCGTGAGCGCCGCGACGTGCATCCCGCTCACCCACGACGGGTCGACTTTCAGCTGGACGGACGGGTCCCAGCCCGCTTCGACCAGGCCCGTGGCCGAGTCCGGAGCGGGCCGCAGGCGCGGAACCGTGGCGACCCCGCGATCCACCCGGAGGAGGCGCGCTCCCGTTCCGCCGTACCACCCGAGGCGGTACCAGGAGACATCGACGGGAGCGCCGTCCGCGCCGACATGGAGCGAGAAGGACTCGCCGGGGGCCACCGATGTACGCGACGTGTAGCCCTCGGCGGGAACCGGGCCTCCGAGACCGAGGAGCCAGCCCGTCGTGCCACGCCGACGGTTCTCCCGCCGCACCGGATAGTCGGGCCGGCGCGCCGGCGACGACGTCGGGACCGGCGCGGGTGACGTGATCGCCGCCCCGGTCGCCTTCGGCCCGGCCACGGTGCCACCTCGCCCCGCCAGTTTCGAGGACACGGGCGGGATCAGGCCGACGGACCCGCAGGCGGCCAGGGCGACCGATGTGAGCGCGGCCGCGCCGGTGCGGAGGAATCGTCGTCGGCTGACCAAGATGTCTCTCTTTCTGGGCGTCGGTCCGGGCCCGGGCGGGCCTGACGCAGGCACGCGAGGACCGACCGTAGCAGGTGCTGCGCCGGACGTCAGCGGATCGATCGACAGCCGGCCGGATCCGGCTCAGATGCAGCATGGGTCCGCGTATGTGAATCCCGGATGAACGCGGCCGTGGTCGATCTCCGCGCCCGTGACGGTCCATGCAGGCACGCACACATCCGAAGCGTCCGGCGGTCAGGACATCGGTACGCTTCATCGCGTGTCAGGGACCTACGATGAGCGTGCGCTCCTCCTCGAGCTCGAGCCTGAGGCCGGCCGCCTCTACGATCGCCACCTCACGGTGGCCCAGGAGTGGTTCCCCCACGACTACATCCCGTACCGGCTGGGCCGCGATTTCGACAAGGACCCTTGGACGCCGGACCAGCCGCGGCTGACCGGGGTCGCCCAGACCGCATTCGAGATCGGGCTGCTCACGGAGGACAACCTGCCTTCGTACCACCGGCTCATCCATGGCATGTTCGGGCGGGGCGATGGGGCGTGGATCGGCTGGGTCGGGCGCTGGACCGCCGAGGAGGGGCGCCACGCGATCGTCCTCCGGGACTACCTCACGGTGACCCGCAACATCGACCCGGTCGCCCTCGAGCGGGGCCGGATGACACAGCTCCAGCAGGGCTACGAGCGCGACGCCGGGGACACGCTCCACGGCCTGGCCTACGTCGCCTTCCAGGAGCTTGCGACGCGGATCGCCCACCGGAACACCGGTCGCTACTCAGCGGATCCGGTGGCCGACCGGATCATGGCCCGCATCGCGGCCGACGAGAACCTCCACATGGTCTTCTACCGGGACATCCTCGCGGCCGCCCTGCAGATCGAACCGTCAGCCGCGGTCCGGGCCATCGTCGACGAGGTCCTGGCGTTCCAGATGCCGGGCGCGGGCATCCCCGGTTTCCTGCGCAAGGCGGCCCAGATCGCCAGGGCCGGCATCTACGACCTCCGGGTCCACCGCGACGAAGTCCTCCTGCCGATCCTCCGGCACTGGCGGATCTTCGAGCTCGCCGGCCTCGATGGCGCCGCCGAGGAGGCCCGCCGCCGCCTCGCCAATCATCTCGAATCGCTCGATGTCGCCGCTCGGAGACTCGAGGCACGCCTCGCCGGTTCGACCACTCCGCGCCTCACCGAGACGGGATAGCGAGGCTGGACGAGGCCGGAACCAGGACCGGGGGTGTATACTGCCCGGGCTGTCGACTGTCGATGGCGCGTCGCGTGGTTCACCCATCTTCTCGGACGGGCCTTGCGTGCAGTTCGAGTTCGAGAAGACATGGAGGTCACTGTGACCACCGGCACCATCAAGAAGGTCGTCTCCGACCGCGGCTTCGGCTTCATCACCGCAGCCGACGGCAAGGAGTACTTCTTCCACCGCAACGCCCTGCAGGCGTCGCTCGACTTCGACCGCCTCATGGGCGGCGAGCAGGTCGAGTTCGACATCGAGCAGAGCCCCAAGGGCCCGCGCGCTTCGAGTGTCCGCCCGGCGAGTGCGACCGTCGCCGGCTGATCGCCGACGTTCATCGCCTGCGGCCCCCGGTCACGACCGGGGGCCGTTTCGATTCCCGGCCGTGCGCGACCTGTCGGTCGGCAACGGCGCGAGCGCATGGCTGGCGCAAGCGCATTCCGGGTGCGTCGGCTATCCTTCGATCGTTCGTACTCGATGGGCGCTCCGGTCCGCGCCCCGGTATCTCACCGCTCGACCTCGAACCACCATCTCGCCCTGACCGGGCCCCGCGACGCGCGGGAGGGCCCCCTCAGGAGCGTACCGTCATGTCCTTCGATCATCTGGGCCTTGCGCCCGAGCAGCTCCGCGCCGTCTCGGACGAGGGCTACGAGACTCCGACGCCCGTCCAGGAACAGGCGATCCCCCTCATCCTCCAGGGCCGCGACGTGCTCGCCGCCGCCCAGACGGGCACCGGCAAGACCGCCGCCTTTGTCCTGCCGATCCTCCAGATCCTCCACGGTCGACCGCCGACGGTCCGCCCAGCCCGTCCGACGACCGGCGGCCGACCCATCCGCACGCTCATCCTCGCGCCGACGCGTGAGCTCGCTGTCCAGATCGGCGAGATGATCAGGGTGTACGGCGCCCACCGGCCGATCCGGACCGCCGCGATCTACGGCGGGGTCGGCTTCGACCCACAGGTCCGGGCCCTGCGAGCCGGTCCGGCGATCGTCGTCGCCACCCCCGGCAGGCTCCTTGACCACGCACAGCAGGGGACGATCGACCTGAGCGCGGTCGAGATCCTCGTGCTTGACGAGGCGGACCGGATGCTCGACATGGGCTTCATCCAGCCCATTCGCAGGATCCTCGGCCTGCTTCCGCCCGAGCGGCAGAACCTCCTCTTCTCTGCGACCTTCAGTGACGACGTGCGCCACCTCGCGACCGGCCTCCTCCGAACGCCCGCCTCGGTCGAAGTCGCCGTGCGGAACTCGGCTCCCGAGCTCGTGGACCAGCTCGTGCTGCGGGTCGACCGCGAACGGAAGCGCGAGCTCCTCAGTCACCTCGTCCGGACCGGTCGGATCGATCAGGCGCTCGTGTTCACCCGCACGAAGCATGGCGCCAACCGGCTCGCCGAGCAGCTCGTCCGGGACGGAATCGTGGCGACCGCGATCCACGGCAACAAGAGCCAGGCACAGCGAACGCGCGCCCTCGCCGACTTCAAGGCCGGACGGGCCGCGATCCTCGTCGCGACGGACATCGCAGCCCGCGGGATCGACATCGACAGCCTGCCGCACGTCGTGAACTACGAGCTGCCGATGGTCGCCGCGGACTATGTCCACCGCATCGGTCGGACCGGCCGGGCGGGGGTGGACGGGCAGGCGATCTCGCTCGTCTGCGTCGACGAGGCGCCGCTGCTCCGCGAGATCGAGGCGATCGTGCGACATCCGATCCCGGCGAGCGTCATCCCGGGCTTCGAGCCGGACCGGACGATCCGCCCCGAGCCGATCCGCCTGCGGAGCGTTCCCGTGCGACCGATCCCGAGCCGTCCCTTCGCGGGTCGACCGCTGCCGGCGCAAGGTCGACCAGGGCCGGGTCGTCCCGCACAAGGCCGCCCGATGCAGGGCCGCCCGATGCAGGGCCGCCCGATGCAGGGCCGACCGATACAGGGCCGGCCCGGGACATCCGTCGGCCAGGCCGTCCGCCCGGGGGGCTCGGACCGGCACGTGACGGAGTTGCCCGGCGAGCGGATCGCGCGTGCTGCCCGCGGAGGGATCGTCGGACCCCGCCGGGGCTGACGTTCATCGATCGAGTCCCGCGGCGGACGGTCTACAGTGGATGCGTGGACGTCGCGCCGCGCCTTCGCCCGGCGGTCGCACTGAGGCGCCGCGCCGGCGTCTCGCGGTTGGTTGCGGTGGCGATCGTGGTCGTCCTCGTCGCGGCCTGCGGCGCGTCGACCCCCGGACCGTCCTTACCCGGCGCGAGCCGGACGGACGCGGCAGCGTCGCCGGGCGCCACGGCGGGCGCATCCACCCTCGGCACCTCCACGACCGGCGCGTCGTCGGTTCCCGCGCGAGCGACGACCAGCTCGCTCGCCGTCGTCACCGGCTTCTCGAACTATTCGGTGACGAGCGTCACGATGGCCGCGCTCGCCGCCGATCTGACCGCGGGGTCGCTCCTCGTCCCGTGCGGGGCGGAGGCCTTCGTCGCCGCCGCGCTCGGAGCGGCGGTGGCGCCGACACGGCAGGCGTGCGTCCCAGCCGATGGAATCCCGGCCCGGCTCGACCCGTCGTCTCGAACCCTCGCCCTGCTCCCGCCGGGTCTCGTGACACCCCGCGTGCGGGTCCTCCCGATCGGGCCCGCGGACCTGTTCGGTGAGACGCCCGCCCGGTCCCTTCCCTATCCCCTCGGTGTCCCGGTGCCGGCGTCATGGCCCGCCGCGTGGACGACCTACGATCCCACGGACGTCCGCGTCATCGTCACGACCGGCGTCAACTGCCCGGACCGCGGGGTGAGTCGCGAGACGAACGTCCTCGGCAAGGGCTGGGACTGGCTCCTTCAGGCGGGCACGGCTCGGTACACCGGCCGGCACTGGGATCCGGCATTCGGCTGGTGGGTGGTGGATGCCGTGCGGACCGGTCACGCCGGCGCGCTCGCCTCGCTCATCCGCAACGCCGACATCGCCGAGAGCGACTTCGAGTGCTCGATGACGACGGGTTTCCGGCAGCACGACAGCGGCACGGTCTTCTCGATCGACCCGCGCGTCGCGCCGCTCATGGCAAAGGCGGGCTTCGATGTGGCGACGATCGCCGCCGACCACAACACGAATGTGGGCCTCGGCCCGGTCGTCGAGACGGCGGATCTCTTCAGGGCGAACGGCATCCAGACCGTCGGCGGCGGGAAGGACCTCGCCGCGGCGCTCCGGCCCGCGGTCATCGACGTCCGCGGCGTGAGGTTCGGCTTCGTCGGCTTCGACGCCATCGGCGGGTCGGTGGCAGCGACGACAAGCCATCCGGGCGTCGCTCCGCTCACCGAGGCGAACGCACGGGCCGCGATCGCCGCCGCCCGACGCGCGGGTGCCCAGGTGGTGTTCGCCCTCCCGCAGTGGAGCTCGGTCGAATATCGGGCCGCGTTCACCGGCTTCCAGCGCGGGCTCATCGCCATGCTCACCCGCGCCGGTGCCGACCACATCATCGGTGCCGACTTCCACTGGGCGGGGGCGATCTCGATCACGCCGGGTTCGGCGTCCGGCGTTCGTTTCGTGACCGCGAGCCAGGGGAACTTCTGGTTCGGCCAGGACTGGAGCCGCCAGACCGAGGAGGGGATCGTCACGGTCCTCACCTTCGTCGGCACCAGGCTCGCCCAGGTCCGGCTCGTGCCGACGGTCGTCCTCGACAACGCCCAGCCGAACCTCATCGATCCGGCGACGGACGGTCGGTTCGTCCTCGACCAGGTCCTGTCCGTGTCCACCATGCTGCCGCGCTGACGCTGGTGTACCGTGACGCGTCATCGGACGCCGACGGCTCGCGTTGGACCGAGCCTGGTCGAGGCCGAGCGTCGAGGAGGTACATCGTGGGCGACAAGACACCGAAGCGACCCCCCAAGCCGAAGAAGCCGAAGACCGCGACCCGCTGATCCCGCGATCGGGGGCCGCCACCCCGGTCAGACGAGGCGGTAGAACCGCCAGGTCGGGTGCTCGACCGGGAGGATCGCGACATCGGCGAACCCCGCTGCCTGCGCGTACGCCCGGAGGGCGGCCGGTCGCATGACGGTGCCGGTCGCGACGGACGGATCCTCGGCCATCGAGTTCGTCAGGCAGAGGAGGATGCTGAACCCGTACATGAGCCGTTCGACATCGTCACCGGGGGCGGTGAACTCCTCGGCGACCCGTTCGTCCATGACGATCATCGCCCCGCCCGGCGCGAGGAGCGAGCGCGCGGCGGCGAGCACCTCCACCGGACGAGCGAGGTCGTGGACCGCCTCGAAGATCGTCACGAGGTCGTAGCGTCCCGCCAGGACCGGGTCGGCCGCGTCCTGAACGGCGAACGTGACCCGATCGCCGAGCTCGCTGGCGCGGAGGTTCAGCCCGGCGGCCGCGATGGACGGTTCGTCGAGGTCGATCCCGTCCACTCGGACCCGAGGGTACGCGCGGGCGATCGCGATGCTCGACCATCCTGCGCCGCACGCGATGTCCGCGACCCGGGCGGGTGGATCGGCTCGCAGCCGGGCATCGATATCGGGCATCGCCGGGAACCACTCCCGGCCGAGGAGCGCGGCGAACGCCGGTCGGTTGCCGGCAGCCTGTCCTTCGCGGATATCGGAGCCGTACACGCCCCAGCCGAGTCCACCGCCCGTTCGAACCACGTCGACGAGCTCCGGCAGGCGAGCGTGCGCGCCGATGAGGAGTCGTGCCATCGGGGCCAGATAGTCGAGGCTCGAGGCGTCGAGGAGCACCTCGTCATGACCGGCCGGCAGCGAGTATCGCCGCCGGAGTGCATCGCTCTCGCGGTCAGCCTGCAGGATCCCGGTGACCGCCTGTTGCTCGAGCCACTCGCGCACATAGCGCTCCACCGTGTCGGTCGCCGCCGCGAGCTCGACGGACGTCAGGGGGCCGCTCGCGGCCAGCGCGCGGTACAGGCCGAGACGATCCCCGAGGTAGACGGCCGCGAGATCCATCGAGCCGAGGGTCGCTTCGAGGAGACGCCCGGCAAGCGCGGCTCGTCGCACGGCCGGCTCCGGGCTCACATCGACCGGCATCGACGCCTCCTGTTCGTCCAGGGCGCTGCCAGGGTCCACCTCGGCGGGTGCGGAGCGGTCGCTCGCGCGGCAGGCTGGACCGAGGGTACGCGTGTCCGCAAGCGGTCCGGCGGGAAGAACGACCTGCCATCGGCAGGTCCGACCTGCCGATGGCGATAGACCTTTCGGCCCGGGGCGACGACAATGGATGCCGCGACTCGCCGCGGGGAACACCCTCCCGGGCTCGCATCGTGAGGAAACCATCCGATGGGCGCGATCACCCCGCTCCACCTTCTCATCGTCCTCATCGTCGCCCTGCTCGTCCTGGGGCCGGGCAAGCTCCCCGAGGTGGGGGCCGCGCTCGGCAAGACGATCCGCGAATTCCGCAAGGCCACGTCCGACGTCCAGGAGGCGACCAGCCTCAACCCGACGCCGTCGATCCCGGCCGCGTCGAGCGCCGTTCCGGTCGCGCCCGTGGCGGCACCGGCGCCCGTGGCGGCACCGGCGCCCGTGGCGGCACCGGCGCCCGTCGCGGCACCCGCGGCGGACACCGCGGAGACCACCCCGACGACCTCCGAATCGAGCCCCGCCTCCGGACCGACCGCCTCGGCGTCCTGACCACCCTGGCGTCCTGACCGGGCGCACCGCCGACACCACCGTCGGTGTCAGGCGCGTCATGCGGCTCCGTTGACCCTCAGGACGGGCGCGCCCGAGGTGCTGCGACCCGTGGCGCGGCGACCGGGTTGCGGATCCGGCCGACTCGTTCCACCTCGACCTCGATCGTGTCGCCCGCCCGGAGATAGACCGGCGGCGTCCGCTTGTACCCGACCCCCGGCGGCGTGCCCGTGGCGATGATGTCGCCGGGCTCGAGCGTCATGACCCGGCTGAGGAAGGCGATCGTCGCCGCCACGGAGAACACCATCTGCGCGGTGGTCCCGTCCTGCATGACGGTCCCGTTGAGCCGGCTCCGCACCCGCAGGGCCTGTGGATCGCCCACCTCGGCGGAGAGCGTGATGCCGGGACCCATCGGGGCGAACGTGTCGAGAGCCTTGCCGACGGTGAACTGGCTCGTCCGGAACTGGAGATCGCGGGCGCTCACGTCGTTGAACGCAGCGTATCCCGCGACGTACCCGAGGGCATCGCGTTCGCTGACATCCCGACAGCGCTGCCCGATGACCGCGGCGAGCTCCGCCTCGTAGTCGATCTCCGTCGAGGCCGCGGTGAGGACGATCGGGTCCGCCGGGCCCACGAGCGCGTTGCGGAACTTCGCGAACACGTTCGGGGCGACCGGCACATCCTCGCTGAGCTCCGTCGCGTGCTCGGCGTAGTTGAAGCCGAGACAGAGGATCTTGTCCGGATCCGGGAGCGGTGGACCGAGCCGCAGTCCGTCGAGCTCGCGGACCGGATCGGATCCCCGCAGCATTGCCGCGCCGGCAGCCGTTGCCGCCGCCGCGAGCGCGTCCGGTCCCGCCTCGAGCAGGCGCCGCACCGTGGGCTCCCCGGCGAACCGGTGGACCGACTCGGCATCGACGACGCGCCCGGCGTCCTCGAACGCCGGTCGCAGGGCGCCGTCCAGCCAGTAGCTAACGAGTCGCATCCCGATCCATCCCTCCCGGTTGTGAAACTGCCGCCGCCGGGGCCTGGCCGAGGAAGACCTGGCCGAAATCGCGCCGGGCGAGCAGCTCGCGGGCCGACCCGTCGAGGCTCGCGGTGCCCGACACCATGACGTAGGCCCAGTCCGAGATCTCCAGGGCCGCCGCAGCCCGCTGTTCGACGAGCAGGACGGCGGTCCCGGCGTCCGCGAGCCGGCGGACGTGGTCGCGGAGGAGGACCGTCGCGAGCTTCGGCGAGAGGTTCGCCGTCGGCTCGTCGAGGATGAGGACCTCCGGCTCGAGCATGAGGACTCGGGCGATGGCGAGCATCTTCCGTTCACCGCCGCTGAGCTTGAGTGCCCGCCTGCCGAGCATCTCGCCGAGGGCCGGGAAGACGGCAAGGACGCCAGCCATCCGATCCCGGACCTCGGCGGAACGGAGGAGATAGCCACCCATCTCGATGTTCTCGGCGACGGTCAACGGGTCGAAGATGTCGTTCACCTGCGGCACGTAGCCGACGCCACGCCGGGCGAGCCGCTCCGGGGCAAGGTTCGTGATGTCCGCACCGCCCAGGGTCACGGAGCCGCTCGTCGCCCGGAGCATCCCGACGATCGCCTTGAGGAACGTGCTCTTGCCGGCACCGTTCGGACCGATGATGCAGGCGACCTCGCCGTGCCCGACACTCGCCGACATATCGACGATCGTGGGGGTCGGGCCGTAGCCGGCGGTGACACCGCTGACGACGAGATGTGCCGCTGGCCGCCCGTCAGCCGACAAGGTAGGCCTCGAGGACCTGCTCGTTGCGCCGGACCTCCGCCATCGTGCCCTCGGCGATGATCCGGCCCTGGGCCATGACGACGACCGGATCGCAGAGGCGATCAACGATCGAGAGCTCGTGCTCGACCATGAGCATCGTGAGGCCCTCGTCGCGAAGACGCTCGAGGTAGGTCGCGATCGACTGGGCGAGGTTCGGATGGACGCCGGCCATGGGTTCGTCGAGGAGGAGGAGCCGCGGTCGGGTCATGAGCGCCCGCATGATCTCGACGAGCCGCTTCTGGCCCCCGCTGAGATTGCCCGCGTAGTCGGATTCCCTGGCCTCCATGCCGAACCGCGCGAGGAGCTCACGGGCCCGCTCGACGAGCTCGCGCTCCACCGCGCCCCAGTACCGCTCGCCGAGGAGCGCGCCCCACAGGCTGTCGCCGCGCTCGTGTCTGGTGGCGGCGAGGAGGTTCTCGAGGACGGTGAGGCGCGGGAACTCGCTCGACAGCTGGAACGTGCGGGTGAGGCCGAGCCGGGCCCGCTCGTGGACCGCGAGGGACGTGACGTCGCGACCGTCGAACGTCACCGTCCCGCCGGTCGGGGCGATCGCGCCGGCGACGATCCCAAGGACGGTCGACTTGCCGGCGCCGTTCGGCCCGATCAGCCCCCGGATGCCGCCCGGGCGCACGTCGAACGAGACGCCGTCGACCGCCTGGAGTCCCCCGTACGAGCGCCGCAGGTCCCGGATCGAGAGGAGCGCGCCAGTGGCCGGTGTCGCACCACCGGCCACCGGCGATGGCGAGAGCGTCATCCGGCGCCTCGCGATGGACGCTCGGTCGATCGGGCGAAGATCCGCCGTCGCTCCGGGACGATGCCCTGCGGCCGGAACCACAGGAAGGCGAGGATGAGCACCGCGATGACGATCCACTGCAGTGCGTCGACGAGGACCGGGTTGCCGATCTGCGGCAGGAACCGGGTCGCCTCGTTGAACGCGACCGGGACGAGGAGCGCCCCGACGGCGGCGCCGAAGTTGTTGCCGCGCCCACCGATGATGACCGCGGCGAAGACGACGAGCGTCTCCGGGTAGAGCCACGCCGACGGCGCCCACAGGCCGATGAACCCGACGAGCATCCCGCCGCTCGCCGCCGCGATGACGCCGCCGACGACGAACATGAGGAGGCGCAGCCGGGCGACGTCCTTGCCGACCGCCGCCGCGGCCGCCTCGTTCTCGCGAACGGACCGCAGGCTCCGTCCGAACGGCGAGTTCACGATCCGCTGGACGAAGAGGAACGTGACGAGGGCCACGACGGCGACGAGGCCGACGTACAGCCACGACTCGAGGAGTGGGTCCACGCCGAGGCCGTCGAGCGGGTTCGGGACGAGGGAGACGCCGGCCGATCCGTTGAAGATCGGGATGGCGTTCGAGACGACGGTCGTCGCCATGATCGACACGACGAGCATGACGACGGCTTCGTAGTCGCTGCGGAGTTTGCGGAGGCTGATGAGGCCGATGATGAGCGCGAGGAGCCCGCCGGCGATCCCGGCGCCGATGACGGTGATCGGGAACGGCAGGCCGAAGCCGAGGATGTACTGCTGGAACCCGCCGTTGGCCGTGTCGGGCGGCAGGGCGAGGACGGCGGCGGTGTAGGCGCCCGCCGCCTGGAAGAGGATGAACGCGACGTTGAGGAGCCCCGTCACCCCGTACTGGAGGTTGAGTGCCCAGCAGGCCATCATGTCCACGCCGGCATAGACGAGCAGCGTCGTGAGGTAGTACGCGACGGCGGTGCTCATCGGTCAGGCGTTCGATCGGACAAGGGAGAGGATGCCCTGTGGCCGGAGCAGCAGGACCACGACGAGGATGAGGAACGCGATGACGTCCTTGTAGCTCGGCGTGATGATCACGGCGCCGATCTCCGTGGCGAGGCCGACGATGAGGGCGCCGATCATCGCCCCGTTCGGCTGGCCGACTCCGCCGAGCACGGCCACGGCGATGACGACGACGAGGAACGTGCTCCCGGTCACCGCCGTGAACGATGCGGTGTTGATGACGAGGACCACGCCCGCGATCCCGCACAGGGCACCCGAGATCGCCCAGACGATGTCCGTCACGCGATCCGTCCGGATGCCGCAGCTCCGGGCGAGGGGAGCATTCGCCGCCGACGCCCGCATCGCCTTCCCGAGACGCGTACGGGTGAGGAGGATCGCCAGGGCGGCCATCGCGAGGACGGCGATGACCATGACGACGACCTGCGAGACGGTAAGGACGATCGAGCCGAGGCGGAGCGTCGGGCCCGGATCCATCTGGTAGCTGAACGCGGTGGGGCCGCCGATCCCGAGGAGCGTGTTCTGGATCGCGAGGCCCACGGCGAGCGACACGATGACCATCCCGAACGGCGACGTCCCGCGGCGAAGGAACGGCGTGTACACGATCCGGTTGAGGGCCACGGAGGCGACTGCTCCGAAGAGGCCGCCGATGAGGATCGCGATCCAGATGCTGACGCCGAAGGAGTTGGCGACGTAGGCGACGAACGCCGAGGCCGTCATGAGATCCCCGTACGCCAGGTTGAGGATGTTCGTGATGCCGAACTGCATCGTGAAGCCGACCGCGGCGATGGCGAGGATGCTCGCGGTGACGAGCCCGAAGCCGAAGGCGGCGGCGTAGAGGTCGAGGGACACGTCGTCTCCGGGTCGCTGTCGGGGAGGCTGACGATCAGGGGGTGGTGGATCGGCGCTCCCGGTCGGGCTGGGACTCGACCGGGAGCGCGAGTCGAAGGAGGATCTGCTGATTGACCTACGGCGCGGCGGCCTGCATGTCGGCAGCGGAGATCGAGCCCGTCGTCGTGATCGAGCCGTCCGTGCCGTACTTCACGACGCTGAAGCCGCCCGGCGAGTTGTGCCACTGGTTGAGCACGGTCTGGTCTCCGGGGCCGACGAAGTCGATCGTCTGGCCCGCCTGGAGGGCCTTCACCCCGTCGGCGAAGCTGTGGACGACCGTCGCGCCCGGCGATGCGGTGCAGACCTTCGCGATGAACGGCTGGTACGTCGCCGGGGACGTGCTGTTGGCCGCCACCATGGCGAGTGCACCGATCGTCACCGAGTCGTAGATGTGCATCGTGTACGGCACGGTGAGGTACTGGGTGATGTTCGACATCTGGGCCGTCGAGGCGTTGATCCCGGCGGCGAACGGGTCGTACGGCGCTCCGCTGAGGATGACCGACGGGTTATCTGCCGAGTAGGCCGCCGCGAGGTCCGCCGCGCCGACCGGGCCGGACGCCGCCTTCCACCACAGGGGATCCACGGTGGCGTCCGTCCCGACGATCGGAAGGAGCTTGCCGTTGTTGAGCTGCTTGAGCTCGGAGAGGTAGGTCCCGGCCGTCTGGCCGTCAGTCTCGGTGATGATCGCGTCCGGATGGGTGGCGAGGAGCTGGGTGATCTCGGTCCGGTAGGAGCTCTGGTCGAGGGCGATGGCCTGGTTGATGGCGATCGTGCCGCCGAGCTTCTGGAATGCCTTGGTGACCGTCGGCACCGTCCCCTGGGAACCGATGTCGTTGCCGAACACGAGGGCGACGTTCTTGTAGCCGAGGTTGTGGGCGATGATCGCGACAGCGACGCCGGTGAGGTTGTCGGCCGCGATGAGCCGGTAGTAGTACTGGAACGTCGACTTGTCGAACTCGGCCTGGCCACTCACGGAGAACATGACCATCGGGGCCCGGTTGAGGATCGGGACGACGGACGATGCCTCATCCGAGGTGACGCCGAAGACGAGCGCGAGGTTCGGGTTCGTGGCGAGCATCTGCTGCGCCGCGGGGACGGCATCGGCCGGATCGCCACGGGTGTCGAAGCTCTGGCAGTTGACGGGATGACCGAGGACGCCGCCGGCCGAGTTGATGTTGCTCGCCCCGGCGTAGCAGCCGGCCAGATAGCGCGGTCCGAGGAACGCGTCCGGCCCGGTGAACGGCGCCAGGTCGCCGAAGACGAGCGGCGCGCCGGGGGTGGCGCTCGCCGCAGCGACACTCGCGGGCGCCGACGGCGCACCGCTCGCCGCGGCCGGGGATGCGGTGGGTGCAGGAGTGGCGCTGCTGCCCGAGCACGCGCCGACCAGTGCTCCGACGATCGCCAGGGCGACCATCCGGCTGCCGATCCTGCCGAAGACGCCGGTGATCATGTGCACGCCTCCTCCGAGTGATGCGACCTCCGTCGCTGCGGGCGCACTGTAGGACGCCGATAGTCGACTGTCAACTCCAGAAACGATTACCAAGGGCTTGATAGAATCCACCGATGGCTCGCCGCGGACCCGCCAAGACCCTCACGGAGGGCGTGTACCTCCAGCTGCGTGCGGACGTGCTCGCCGGCCGGTTGTCGCCCGGCGAGCCGCTCAAGGCCGCCGAGATCAGCACCCGGTTCGCGGTCAGCGTCGCGGTGGTCCGCGAGGCACTCACCCGTCTCACCGAACAGGGGCTCGCACAGTCGGAGCCGAATCGCGGGTTCGTCGTCACCCCGCTCTCCCACGACGTGCTGCAGGCGCTCGTGGGGGCTCGTGCCATCAACGACGGGGCGGCCCTCCGCAGTTCGATGGAACGAGGCGATCTCGATTGGGAGGCAAACGTCCTCGCCGCCCATCACCGCCTCGCTGGGACACCAGAGTACGAGACCGATGATCCGGCCCGCATCACGGAAGACTGGGCCGCCGCCCACACCATGTTCCACGCCAGCCTCCTTCAGGCATGCGGGAACGCGACGCTCCTCGATATCTGCGCCCGGCTGTGGAGCGCGACGGAGCTGTACCGACGGTGGTCGCTGCCGCAGGACGCCCGCCGCGACGTGCGGGCCGAGCACGCTGCCCTCATGACGGCCGCGCTCGACCGCGATGTCCCGCGAGCCGTGGAGCGCCTGCTCGCCCACATGTACCGCACGACGGACGCCCTCCGCGAGATCACGGCCCGCACAGATTGACCGGCCCGCGCCTCGAAGCGGATCCCGCCGGGCCGTCTTCCGCGCCGCTGCGGCCGCCGCCGGATCAGGCGGCGGCGCGCGCCTGGGCCATGATCGCCTTCGCCGCGTCGATCGGGATCGCGAAGCCGAGGCCCGCGGCATTGCCGGCCGTCGCGGTGTCGATGCCGATCACTGCTCCGTTCGCGTCGACGAGCGGGCCGCCGCTGTTGCCGGGGTTGATCGCGGCGTCCGTCTGGAGAAGGTTCGTCAGCGTCCGCGGTTGCCCGGTCTGATCGTCGGCGACGGTGATCGATCGGCCCTCGGCCGAGAGGATCCCGCTCGTCACGGTGTCCGTGTACGTGCCGAGTGGGCTGCCGATGGCGACCACGAGCTGGCCGACCCTGAGCGCGTCGGATCGCCCGATGGCCGCGGTCGGAAGCCCGGTGGCACCGACCTTGACGACCGCGAGGTCCGCCGCGGGGTCGGCGACGACGACCGTCGCCGGGAGGACCCGGCCGTCGCTCAGGGTGACCGTGAGCGACCTCGCGCCTTCGACGACGTGTGCGTTCGTGAGGATGTAGCCGTCCGCGGCGTAGATGACACCGGAGCCCACCCCCACTCCCGTGCCACCGAAGCGGCCGCCCACGGCGATATCGGTGGTGATCGTCACGACGGCGGGCGTCACCGCGGCGGCGACGCTCACCACAGGATCGAGCGCGCGCGTCGCGGCGGACGAGCCGGTCGTGGCGGTCACGGCGGCTGCCTGCGCTGTGGTCACCGAGGTGCTCGACCCGATCGGTGTCGTCGTGGCGGGCGCCGCCTGAGACAGGACGACGATCGCCGTCGCGGTGGAGGCGACACTGGCGGACAGGAGCGCCGCGACGAGGACGAGGACGAGCTCGCCGCGGCGCCGCGGCGAGTGCGAAGAGTGGCCGACGTGCCCGATCGCCTCGTCTCGAGGGTCGGGCGGGGCGGGTGCGGTGAGGGGGGCGGGTGGGCCGAAGGGATCGATCGGATCGAACGGGTCCATGGCGGATGCCTCGATGCAGGTGGCCGTCGGCGGCCTGGTCCAGTGGTGGGGAGGATGAAACCGCGGACCTGTCGAACCGGTTACGGTGCGCCCCGTCGCGGGCGGTCGCGACCGACCGGCACATCCGCTACGCTCAGGACCCCGATCAGCCAGCCCGTCCGACAGGAGTCTCCGTGACGAATGTGCCCGCCGGGGTTCCGTACTGGATGACGATCGGCGACTCGCCCGAGGAGCCGCCGCTCACGGGCCGGACGGACGCCGACGTGGTCATCATCGGCGGCGGGTTCACGGGCCTGTGGACGGCGATCCACCTCACCGATACGCGGCCGGACATCCGCATCGAACTGCTCGAGCAGGAGGTGGTGGGTTTCGGGGCGAGCGGCCGGAATGGTGGCTTCTGCGAGGCGAGCCTCACCCACGGTCTCGCCAACGGCCTGCGCCACTTTCCGGATGAGATCGCGATCCTCGAACGAGAGGGAGCGGCGAATCTCCGGGCGATCGTCGCCTTCACCCGCGACCACTGGATCGACTGCGACCTCGAGGAGACCGGCACGCTCCGGGTGGCCGACCACCCGTGGCAGGTCCCGCAGTTCGAGGCCTGGGTGGGAACCGCGCGGAGTCACGGTCTCGACCTGCGCTTCCTCGATCGCGACGCGATCCAGGCGGAGGTCCACTCCCCGCGCTGGCTCGCCGGGATCGCCGCCCCGCCTACCGACAACGTCATGATCGACCCGGCAAAGCTCTGCCGGGGCCTCAAGCGCGTCGCACTCGAGCGCGGGGTGCGGATTCGCGAACGGACGCCGGCGATGTCCATCGAGGCCGCCCGCGGCGGCGTGGCGGTCGCGACGAGCCGCGGGCTCGTGCGGGCCGGTCACGCGGTCGTCGCGACCTCCGCGTACTCGGGCTGGCGTCGCGACCTCCGCTCGCGCTTCATCCCCGTCTACGACTACACCCTCGTCTCGGAGCCGCTGACGCCCGAGCAGCGGACGGCGATCGGGTGGCGAGGGCGCCAGGGGATGTCCGACGCGAACAACCGGTTCCACTACTTCCGGCTCACCGCCGACGACCGCATCCTGTGGGGCGGCTACGACGCGATCTACCACCCCGGAAGCCGGGTCGGGCCGGCGTACGACACCCGGGCGGCGACGTTCGCCCTCCTCGAGCGGCAGTTCCACGAGACATTCCCCCAGCTCTCGACCCTCCCCTTCCCGTACCGCTGGGGCGGCGCGATCGATACGACGACGCGCTTCACGGTGAGCGTCGGCACGAGCATGGGCGGTCGGGTCGTCCACGCCCTCGGCTACACAGGCCTCGGCGTCGGAGCGAGCCGCTGGGCGGCCGGCCTCGTCCGCGATCACATCCTCCGCCCGGATTCGGACCTGCTCAGGCTCCGCTTCGCCCGGTCCCGCCCGTTGCCGTTCCCGCCGGAGCCGCTCCGGACGCTCGCCGTCGCGGTCATGCAGCGTGAGCTGGCCCGCGCGGACCGCGACGACGGGCGTCGCGGTCTCGTCCTTCGGACGCTCGACCGGATCGGGATCGGCTTCGACAGCTGACCGGTCCGCGGACCGGCGCTCCCCTACCGGATCGCGGCCCGCCCGCGACGGGCGACCGCGTCGATCGTCACCGCGGCGAGGAGGACGATCCCGGTGATCATCGACTTCACGGCCGGGTCGAACGAGAGGAGGTCCATCCCGTTCGAGATCGACTGGATGACGAGGATCCCGAGCAGCGCCGCCCAGACCGTGCCCCGACCGCCGAACAGGCTCGTCCCGCCGATGACCGCCGACGCGATGGCGTTGAGGAGGACGGGGCCGCTCCCCGTGGATTGGGCGACGCCGAGGAGCCGCGAGGCGGCGAGCACACCACCCCACGCGGACATCGTCGAGGCGATGACGAAGACGGTCACCCGGACCCGGTCGACCGGGATGCCGGCCCGCCGGGCGGCCTCGGCGTTCCCGCCCACGGCGAAGACCATCCGCCCGAAGCGCGTCCGCTTGACGATGTAATCCATGGCGACGATGACGCCGACGAACAGGACGAGCGAGAGCGGCAGGCCCCGATCCTGCTGCAGGACGAAGAGGGCGACGAAGACGAAGATCGCCACCACTGTGATCCGGATGACGAGGGCCGGGGCACCCTCCGCGCCGAGCCCGGCGGCGAGACGGCTGCGGCGGGTGAGGAGCCACGAACCGGCAAGGTAGAGAACGAAGAGGACGCCGAGGCCCCAGGCGGCGATGCCGTTGAAGAACGTGCCGGCGAATCCGACGAGGAACGGGTCGCGGATGTTGATCGTCCCGGTGTCGCCGAGGATGAAGAGGAGGGCACCCTCCCAGCCGATGAGACCGGCCAGGGTAACGACGAACGACGGGATCCGGAACCGCGTGATCCAGAGGCCCTGGAGGAGGCCGATCGCGACGCCCGAGCCGAGCCCGGCGAGGACGGCGACGGGGCCCGGGAGCCCCATCTTCACGTTGACGACGGCCATGATCGCCGAGGTGACGCCGCTGACGATGCCGATCGTCAGGTCGATCTCGCCGAGCAGGAGGACGAAGACGACGCCGATCGCCATCGTCCCCACCGGCGCCATCTGGAGGGCGAGGTTCACGAGGTTCTCGGGCTTGAGGAAGATCCCGTTCGAAGCCCAGAAGAAGATGCCCCAGATGAGGATGAGCCCGATGACGACCGGCAACTGGCCGATGTCGCCCTGCCGGACGCGCCGCCGGTAGCCGGCGATGGCGCCGCCGAGACCGGGCTGCTCGCCGATGAGTCGCGGATCGGTGGGGAGCGTGCTGGCTGACATCAGTCGACTCCCTGGCCCGCGGCCGAGCTCGTGGCGCCATCCCCGTTCGACACCGCGCGGGCAGCGACGCTCTCGCCCGGGACGGCACCGGTCATGAGGCCGACGAGCTGCTCGCGGCCGACCGTCTTCGCGTCGTAGGTGCCGACGAAGCGGCCGAGCCGGAGAACGGTCACCCGATCCGCCACCTCGAACACGTCGGCGAGGTTGTGGCTGATGAGGACGACGGCATGGCCCTCCTCGCGGAGCCGCTTGACAAGGTCCAGCACCTCCTTGGTCTGTGCCACGCCAAGAGCCGCGGTGGGCTCGTCGAGGACGACGACCCGGTTCTCCCAGAGCACGCTCCGGGCGACGGCGACGGACTGGCGCTGGCCGCCGGAGAGCGACGCGATCGGCGTCCGGACGCTCGGGATCTTCACGGACAGGCGGCGGAGGACTTCGATGGATCGACGCTCCATCCCGACCTCGTCGAGAAGCCCGGCGGGACCGGCCGGGCGGCCGGCCTCCCGGCCGAGGAAGAGGTTCGCGACGACATCGAGGTTGTCGCACAGGGCGAGGTCCTGGTAGACGGTCGCGATCCCGAGGGCGGTCGCGTCCTTCGGGCTGTGGATCGCGACCTCGCGGCCGTCGAACCGGATCGTTCCGGCGTCGGCCGGGAAGATCCCGGAGATCACCTTGATGAGGGTCGACTTACCGGCCCCATTGTCCCCGACCAGCGCGACCACCTCGCCCTGGAAGACGTCGAAGCGGACGTCCATCAGGGCCTGGACGGCCCCGAAGGTCTTGCTGATCCCCGACAACTCCAGGAGCGGCGTGCCCGAGACTCCGACCATCGTCTCCTCCGCGGAATCGAAGCGGCGAGGAGCTGGTCGCTCCCCGCCGCGTATCTTGCGCTCGAACGGCGGCGGCCGCCCGACCCTGCGGTCAGGCGGCCGTCGGGTCGAGGCGCGCTACTTGACGCCGGCCGCCGTGCAGGCGGCCTGGAACGCGCTCGTGCAGATCTGCGAAACGGTGTTCGCTCCGTAGAACTGGTCCTTGACGACCGAGTTCTCGACGGAGGTGGTGCCGTTGCTCCCGTCCACGGTCACGGCGATCGGGGTGAGCAGGATCGATGGGACGTCGATCGTACCGTTGTTCACGGTCGAGGTCGACGTCGGGACGGTCCCGCCGAGGAGCTGGCAGGCGAGGTCGGCGGCCTGGGCGGCCTCCGGCTGGATCGCCTTGTAGACGGTCATGTACTGCTGGCCGGCGACGATCCGCTGGATCGCGTCGAGCTGGGCGTCCTGGCCCGTCATCGGCTTGGTCTTGGGATCGATGCCTGCAGCCTGCTCGGCCGCGTAGACGCCGCCCGCGCCGCCGTCGTTGGCGACGTAGACGCCGTCGTAGCCGGCAGCGCCGAACTGGGTGATGGCCGCTTCCATGATGGCCTGGGCCTCTTCAGGCTTCCAGTTCGCCATGGCGTCTTCCTTGACGATCGTCACCTTGCCGTCGAGGACCTTGTGGGCGCCCTGCTTGAAGAGCGTCGCATTGTTGTCCTGCGGCGAGCCGTTGATCCAGACGAGCTTGGGGTTCGTCTTGCCGTCGGCGGTGAGCTTGGCGAGGAGGGCCGTTCCCTGGAGTTCGCCAACCTTCTCGTTGTCGAAGGAGATGTAGTAGTCGGGCTTCGAGTTGGCCGCGGTGATGAGCCGGTCGTAGCTGATGACCTTGATGCCCTTGGCCGCCGCGTCGGTCATGACCTGACCGAGCGACTTGCCGTCCTGCGCGTCGAGCACGAGGACCTTGGCGCCCTTGGCGATCTCGGCCTCTGCCTGCTGCTGCTGCGTCGGCGCGTCGCCGCCGGCGTTCTGGTAGTCGAGCGTCGCGTTCGGGCAGACCTTCGCGAACTCGGCCGCGAAGAAGGGCTTGTCCGCCGCTTCGTAGCGAGCGGTCTGCTTCTCCGGGAGCAGCAGGGCGACGATGCCCGTCGCGCTGCTGCCGCCCGCGGCGCTCGACGCGCTCGGGCTGGGGGTCGCCGCGCTGCTGCATGCCGCCGCCACGACGGCTGTGACCGCGATCACCGCGGCCACGCGCTTGAGACTGGATACCATGCTCGGGGTCCTCCTCCAACACGTCGGGATCGCTGATGCGAGTCCCGTCCGTCCGGTCGTCGACCTCGACGACCGTGCCTGTGATCTCCTGGTATCGTGCCACCGATCGCGATCCGGTACCGCCGGCTCACGCCGGCACGCCGGCCTTCACCTCCTTTCCGACGAGGCGGCCGAGGGTGCCGGCCGGTCCGCTCGGCAGACCGGCGTCGGTGAGCGACGTCGGGTCGTCGAGGATCTGTTCGAAGGCGAGCTCGGCGGCGCCGTGGAGCGGGGCATCGAGCCCGAGCGCCGTCGGGACGATCTCGACCATCGAGCGAGGGGCCGCCATGGCGAGCTCGTCGAGGATCGCCTCGATCTGCGCGTCGACGAACGGGTGGATCGCTGCGAACCGCCCGCCGAGAGCGATCCGGCGAGGATTGAAGATATTGACGATGCCGGCCAGGCCGACGCCGAGCCACCGACCGACGGCTTCGAGAGCGGCGAGCGCTCGGGGGTCGCCACGCCCGGCCGCATCGAGGACGGCATCGAAGCCGGGCCTGCCACCGGCCGCGCCGAGCGATCCCGCATGGCCGAGGAGGGCGTCCTCGCCGATCTCCGTCTCCCAGCAGCCGCGGGCCCCGCAGTGGCAGGTCCGTCCGTCTGGACGGACCGAGAGGTGGCCGATCTCACCGGCGAAACCGGAGACGCCGGTGAGCGGCCGACCGTCGGCGATGATCCCGGCGCCCACGCCTACCTCACCCCACAGACAGATGAAGTGATCGCAGCCGGCACCGGCGCCTCGCACGTGCTCGGCGAGGGCCGCGAGATCGCCGTCGTTCGCGACGTGGACCGGGACCGCAAGCGGCAACGCCGTCCGGAGGAGGCGAGCGAAAGGTGCCTCCCGCCAGCCGAGGTTCGGGCCCACCATGACGACCCCGTCGCGTCTCCGGACGACGCCGGCGACGGCCACCCCCACGGCGACGATGCGTGGCGGCCGGACGGCCCCGGTGGGGTGAGCGTCGTCCGTGGGAGTCCGTGTGAGGCCTCCGAGCAGCGGCGACGAGAGCGCAACGAGCGCCTCAACGGTCGCCTCCGGCGAGAGCGGCGTCCGCGAGCGGTCCGTCCGCGTCGTCGCCCGCACGAGTCCGCCGATGCCGATCGTCGCCGCGGCGAGGGAGTCCGCGAACACCTCGAGCGCGAGGACGGCAGGCCCGTCTGGATTCGGCTCGACGACCGGTGACGGCCGGCCGGGGATGCCGACCGTGCCGGGGTGCCGTTCCCGGACGAGACCCCGGGCGGCGAGATCGGCGACCAGGGCGCCGACCGTGCTCCGATTCAGGCCCGTGTACGCGGCGAGTCGCGATCGCGAGGCCGGCCCGCCGACGTGGATGCGCCGGAGAACCTGGCTGAGGTTCCGGCGACGAACGTCGTCCTGCGGGACGCGTTCGGGCCGCCGTTGACCGATGCTCGCGGACTCGTCACGCACGATGGCGACACCCTGACAGGAGCGATGAGGCCGTCGCGGCCTAGGTTTGACGGACGATGCAACAAACACCGACCGGCTGTCAACCGGAACGCCTCCGCGATGCCGAGGGACAGCGACCCTGGAGGACGCCGTTCAGCTGGTGCGGACGCGCCCTCGCGGGACGGACGCTGATCGACGGCCGTCGATGACCGTCACGCGGCTCGCGCGGGCGGCATTGTTCCGATAGCCAAGCGGGTCGCGGACGGGCTCGAGCGGCTGACGACGGCCGGCCGCGTCCACGGCCAGCGCGACGATCACCGCCGGACCCGTGGATCGCGGACGCCACGTGAGTCGCCATTCGCGCCACGCATCTGGCGAGATGGCACGTCCGAGCTGCGCTCGTCGCCACGTCGCGCCCCCGTCCGTGGTCACCTCCACCCGGCGAACGCCGCCGCCCCCCGACCACGCGTAGCCGCGGATCACGACCGTGCCGCGTGCGACGATCGCCGCGTCCGCAGGCGCGACCACCACCGCTCGCGGCTCGATCCGTCCGAGCGGTTCGTCGCCGGCGACGTAGCGCTCCACCTGGTAGAAACCGCCGAACGGCTCGCTGGCTGCGGTGATCCGAGTGAGCCACTTGACCGACGCCATCCCGTACCAGCCGGGGACGATGAGCCGAACAGGCGCGCCGTGCTCCGCGGGCAGCGGCCTGCCGTTCATCGCCACCGCGACGATCGCGGTCCGGGCGACGCTCGGCGAGAGGGAGCGCTCGAAGGCGATCGTCCGATCGAGGTCGGCTGGCCGACCCTCGTCGGCGCCACGGAACCGGATCTCGACGACCCCCGGCCGGACACCGGCCTCGTCGAGCAGTCGGCCGAGTCTCACTCCCGTCCATTCTGCGGTGCCGACGGCCCCGAGAGCCCATGGCTCTCCCGGCGGCCTCGGGTCGAGGAACGCCCGACCGTTGCCGGCGCACTCGAGGGTGACGATCGCGGTCTCCATCGGACGGCTGGTGAGATCGTCGATGGTCAGCGTCAGAGGCCGGCGGACCGCACCGTCGAGCTCGAGCCGGCCGGGATGGTCCGGGCGGGGGAAGTGATCCCGGACAAAGTGCCGCTCGATCGGGGTGACGATCCCCACGAGGTCTTCGAGCGGCGTCTCGGCGTTGAATGGTTCGCGGCTCAGGATGCGAAGTTCGTCCCCGATCATCGGTGTCATGCGCCGCGACCCGGATCAGGCGGGCGCGGCGCCCAGGACTCCCGCAGGAACGTGACCACTCGCGGCGACGGCCGGACGGTCGTAGGGCTCGAAGGAGAACGCCGCACTGCCGAGGGCCAGCACGACACGATGGAATCCGAGCGTGTACGACTCGTACATCTCGCCGACGATCGCTGCCGCCTCGGCATGGGCCCGCCTGCCGGACGCCTCCCGGGCGCAGGCACGACTCTCCCACAGGCAGAACGACAGGCAGTCACCGGTCGCGTTCGCCGGCCCCTTGAAGTAGTGGACGAAGCCAGCCGATCCGCTCGCCTCGAGATGGGCGAGATCGTCGAGTGCGGTGAGACGGTCCTCGTCCGCTCCCGGCCTGCGCCGCGACCGGAACACGACGAGGTACCACTCCCCGGCGACGGACTCATCCGCGATGTCTGACCAGTTGAAGGCGGCATCCACCGGCAGCGTCGCATAGGCGTCCGAGACGGGCTCCAGGCGGTCGAAGTCGGGTCGGGCGGTGGCCATGGCCCGGGAGCATAGCGCCTCCCGATGAAGATTTCCACCGGTTGGGACCAGTACCTCCGTCCATGCGAGAAGGATCCATCCGGGTCAGCGGGGCTGGTCGGTCGCGAGGGTCGCGATGAGCGACGCCGCCGCCGTCTCGAGGAGCCGGCGACTCCGCGTGCGCCACGCGAGACCGCACCGTGTCGCCGGCCCGATCACCGCGAGCGATCCGACGATCTCGCCTTCCTGGAATATGGGAACGGCCACCGTCACGGATCCGGGAATGAGCTCGCCCTCGCTCGTCGCGCCCCCTGCGGCCACGATCTCCGCCAGTCCGTCTCGGAGGACGGCCTCGTCCGGCGTGTCGCGGCTCACCGGGACGAGCCCACCGCCGAGCACCTCGCCCAGGATCTCGACCGGGGCGAAGGCGAGGAGGACGCGCGACATCGCACCCGCGTAGAGCGGCGTCATGGCGCCCGGATCGAGTGCGACCCGGAGCGCCTGCGAGGACTCCACCTGATGGAGGCACACGGCGGAGAGGCCGATGCGGCGCATGACGAGCGCCGTCTCGCCCGTCTCATCGACGATCGCCCGGAGGACGGGGTCGGCGAGGCGGATGAGCCGCTCGCTGCTCACCTGTGTGCCGCTCCCGATCATGAGCCGGGGGCCGAGCCGGTACTGACCACCGCGCCGCTCGACGAACCCGAATTCGACGAGGGTCCGCAGGTAGCGATAGACGCTCGAGAGCGGCGTCTCGAGGAGGGTGCCCAGCTCGTCAGCCCGGACCTCGCCACGGTCGGCGACGGTGAGGAGGAGCCGAAGGCCACGAGCGAACGAGGTGTCCTCGGCCGCTTCCTCGGGCGGGCGATCGCGGGCCGTCATCGGGCGAGTCGCTCCGGCGCGAACGCACCGCTCGCGACGATCGCGACGAGCGCCTCGAGGTCCGGCACCGTCCGCTCGGCGGTGAGGTACGGGACGACATCGCGGATCACCGCCGCGGCCCGTCCGGTCCCGATCCCGCGCGGGCCGATCGCGCGGAGCTCGGCCGCCTGGGCCGCCACCGCGAGCTCGATCGCGACGACGCGCCGGCCGAGATCGGCCATCTCGGCGAGCCGCCGCACCGAAAGCGGCGCCATCGTGGTGCGATCCTCGATCCCCTCGGCATGGGCGGTCGAGACAAGGTCGTGGGAGACGGGCGTCGCGATGGACCGCGCCTCAGCCGCGAGCGCCTGGCTCGCGATCCCGAGGTATGCGAGTCCGGGCTCGGCCCCGTCCGACGTCGCGACGAGGCCGGTCGGCAGCCCGGACCATGGGGTCTCGAGGAGCTTGACCGTCCGTTCGCTCGAGGAGCTGAGCGCGGAGGCGAGAGCCGTCCGAAGGTGGTCCGTCGCGAGGACGAGCGGCAGGACCTCGTGGTTCGCGACGGAGATGAGGCGATCCTCGTCCACGACGACGATCGGGTTCCCCTGCGACGCGTTGAGCTCGATCGCGAGCTGGCCCTCCACGTGGGTGGATACGTCGCGGCACGCTCCGAGGATGTGCGGCAGGTTGCGGAACGTGAGCGGGTCCTGTAGCGATCGCGCCCGCGCGTCCTCCCAGATGAACGAACCGGCGAGGAGCATCCGAAGGCGGTCGAGCTCGGTCCGCAGGCCGGGATATGGGCGGACCCGGGCGATCGCCGGGTGCAGCATCGACGGGTTCGCGGCGAGTGCCTCGAGGCTCATCGCTCCGGCGGTCGTCATCGCGTCGAGCAGATCGAACGCGTCCGTGACCGCGAGTGCGGCCCATCCGGTGGAGAACGAGTTGCTGCTCACGAGGGCGAGACCCTCCCCGGGGGCGAGTTCGACGTCCGCGAAGAGGTCGATCGCGATGTCGGCCATCTGGGAGAGGTCCGCCTGGCCCACGGAGCCGAGGATCCGGACGATCGGGGTCCGGCCATCCTCAAGAGCCGCGACGAGTCGCTCCGCGAGCTCTGGCCGAACGCCCACGATACCGCTCGCGAACCCGTTCGCGAGCCGCAGGATCGTCGCCCGGACGACGTCCGGTGGCGCCGGCGGCCCCTGTCCCACGAGATGATGCCGGATGATCCGCCGCGACAGCTCGCCCGCGGATCCAACGTCCACCGCGACCCGTTTGAGAACGCCGACGGCGGTCGTGAGGCCGTAGACCGGATCCTGGCGGGCGAGGGCGTGGTCCACGACCGTCCGGGCGGCCGCCATACGCTCGACGGCCGCCGGTGCGAGCCGGACCGGCGCCCCGCTTCGCGCGACCCTCACCACGTCCCCGCGGGTGAGATCGCTCCCGGTCAGGACGACGGTCACGGTGAGCTCCGATGATCGCTCATGCTGACGGCCAGCCTAGACGCTCGACGGTGGGTCTGGCCAGCCTGTCCCCCCGGACCGCAGCGCTTCCGCGGGCGGTGAGCGCGATCCCGAGCGGGTGCGGTACAACGTGACGATGCAGCCCCGGACCGCGGTCCAGCTCGAGGTCGCCGCTCACCGTGCGTTCGCGTCCGCGCTCGAGTGGCCGGGCTGGTGCCGCAGCGGCCGCGACGAGGCGACCGCCCTCGCCGCCCTCATCGCCGTCGGACCGCGCTACCGGACTACCGTCGGCCGCACGGCAGCGGATCTCACGACCTCGGACGACACGAGTCGCTTCGAGATCGTCGAGCGCACCCCAGGCACCGCGACGACGGACTTCGGAGCCCCGGGCGTGCCCGCCTCGACCGACGATCGACCGATCGATGCCGCCGAGCTCGATCGACTCAGCGGCCTCCTTCGGGCGTGCTGGACGGCGTTCGACGCGGTCGCCGTGCGCCACGCCTCCGCCGTCCTGCGGAGCGGGCCACGCGGCGGCGGACGTGTGCTCGCCACGATCGTCGACCACGTCGACGGCGCGGATCGCGCCTACCTCGGGGCGCTCGGCGGGGCGCACCACCTCGCCGACGATGTCGCCGCGGCGACCTCAGCGACCCAGGCCCTCCGAGCGGCGTTCCTCGCCACGCTCGTCGATCGCGCCAGCCGCGTGCCGCCGCCGCCGAGCCGCCGCAGGAATCCGGTCTGGAGCGTCCGATACGCGATCCGGCGGTCGGCCTGGCACGCGGTCGACCATGCCTGGGAGATCGAGGACCGGGTGACACCCGCGCCCTGAGCGCGTCCCCTGGGCATGCTCAGGGACGAGCGATCCGCAGCAGCCAGATGCCGGACGCGGCATCGGCGAGGATGGGGACGATGCGGATGGAGCCGACGACCGTCGGTCGACTCACCTCGAGGACAGCGTAGCGACCCCCGCGACCGTCGACCGTCGCGTCGTGGAAGACCCACTGGCCCGGGCGGAGCAGCGTCGCCGGGTCGGTAGCCCGGAAGGCGAGGAAGGAATCGCCGATCGCCGGCAACGGGACGCCCGTGTCGGCGACGATCCGCCACAGCTCCGCCCGCGGTGCGATGAGCCGGGCCGCCGTCGGGTCGACGAGCGGCAGCTCGACGCCGGGCGCGACGACCACCGCACCCATCGCCCCGGCGAGGATGGGCCCGAGACGCGGCTCGACGAACTCGAGATGGGTGCTGGCGGTCCGGGACGCGGCGAGTGGCTCGTCGATCTCCGCCCGACCGATGACCGACCAGGCCAGGACGAGGGCCACGGCGATGCTGATCCCGGCGAGCGCCGGCTTCCGGAGGCGATCCGCGACCGAGTCGCGACCGAGGAGCGTACGGGCACGGCGCCCTGCGAGGCGGACCAGCCACCCCGCGCCGACCGCCGCCGCGAGCCGGAGCGCGACGTCCGCCTCCTCCCAGTAGCGATCGGAGACGTAGACGCCGCGGACCGCGAGCAGCGCGAGCGTCACGAAGACGCCCGCGGCGAGCGTGACGATGGCGGTCGCGAGGAGCCAGCGTCGGGACGCCGCGAGCCCGCCGATGCCGACGATCGCGAGGACGAGCGTCGGGACGTCGTGGGCATAGTGAGGGACGACCAGGCGGCCCCAGAACTCGCGGAGAGCGAGTGGCCGCAGGCCCGGATCCACGATCGCGGTGTAACTGGCCGGGACGCCGGCCCAGAAGAGCGGCTGCCCGGTGAGCAGCCAGTCATGGAGACACATGACGGCGAGCGCGAGCGCGCCCCCGATGACGACCGGCACCAGTCGGCGGATCGCGGCCACTCCCTCACCGCTGGTTGCCGCGGTGCGATGTCGCCCGAAGCCGCGCATCCCGAGGACGGCGATCGCCACAGCGGCCGCACCGACGAGCCAGAACGTCTCGATCCTCGCGAGCGCCGCGAGGAGCACGGCGCTTCCGACGAGCCACGGCCGCGGCGATCCGCGATCGAGTGCCCAGGCGGCGATGAGCCACCCGGCGAGCGCCCAGACGAGGGAATTCGCGTGAGCCACCTCGACGAGGAGCTCGGGCCAGCCCACGAGCGCGACGACGGCGAACGCGGCAGCGGCGGGCAGGCCGATGCGGAGCATGATGCTCGTCGCGAGCCCGACAGCGAGGGTGAAGACGACGATCGTCTCGAGGGTCAGGGCGGACCATGCGCCGGTCAGCCACCACGTGATGCCATAGACGATGGTGAGGAGCGGCTTCGGCGTCGTCGTCACCATCGCCTCGAGCTGACGCCCGCCGACGAGGTGCTGGAAATAGACGACCGACGCCGCCGAATCGGAGTCGTTCATCGCCGGGCCGAACGGCCGAAGGACGACGAGGCAGACGAGGAGCGTCGCGAGCATCGCTCCGCCGACCACGATCACGCTCGCGTCGAGCGGCCTCCGCGATCCCCCGAGCTGGAGCGTCATCGAGGGACGGGCTGGAAGGGCCGGTCGACGACCCGACTCACACCGGGGCGGCCGATCCCCGATCGGCGCCGCGGACCGCACGGATGTAGACGGACGGTCCCGGAGCGAGCGGGCCGAGCGGACCCTGGAGCCGTGCCTCGACGGCGGTGAGGAGGTGCGTCGGGACGTGCGCCTTGAACCACGGGGAGCGGAACAGCGAGACCGTGCGCGTCGCGTCGGCCGTGAGCCCCGCCTCGGCAAGCTGGCGGCGCACCGTTCCCGGCTGGTGGGCGAAATGGCTGTCGCGATATTCGTGTGATCCGCGACCGAAGGGCGACCACGGTTGGCGCCGAACGAGATACCGGGCGATCGCCAGGGCGTGCCGCCGATTCGCGAACTCGACGATGAAGACCCCGCCCGGGCGGAGGACCCGGCGGACCTCGCGGAAGAGCGGCTCGGGATCGCCGAGATGGACGAGCAGTCGGATCGCGACGACCGCGTCGAACGTCGCGTCCGGGAACGGCAGCCGGGTCGCGTCGGCCTCGACGACGCGGATCCGCGGGTCGGCGCCGACCCGCTCCCTGGCTGCCGCGAGCATCTCCGGTGAGGCGTCCGCGAGCACGACCCGCTCGAACGCCCGGTATTCGTCCACGAGGCGCCCGAATCCGGCGCCGATGTCGAGGATCTCGACGCCGGCGAGCGGCAGGAGCGCCCGCAGGGCGAGCCGATCGCAGCGGTCCTCGTAGTCGCGGGCCGGCCAGAACCGGTCCCGGTAGCTGAGGTCGTACTCCGGAGGCGCGTCCGTCGTCGCCCGTTCAGGCGGCGGAGGCGCCGCGGCGGCCGTTGTCGCGGCGGCCGCTGTCGGGCGGTCGAGCTCGGTCATGTCGGTGGTCACCGGCTCCCCGTGAAGACGCCGAGCGTCACCTGGCGCGCGGCGAGCATGGACAGGACGGCCGGGATCCCCTCCCGGACGGCAGCCCACGAGTGGCCGAGCGGCGTCGGCAGGATCGCGACCGACACCCCGTTCGCGTCGAGCACCTTGGCGAACGCCGTGATCTGCGCTCCGTAGAACGTGTTGCCCGGGTCCGCCGAGAAGGCGACGAACATGGACGATCGTACCGCGGCCGGGAGGTTCGCGACGATGTTGATCGGCGACAGCTTCGCCTCGAGCACGGGATCGTTGTTGAACGGGCGATATGCGGTCGGGGTCGTGGACGTGCGGATGCCGGTGACGAAGTAGCCGCTGAAGATGATCGCCGAACCGAACACGTCCGGGTGATGGGTGAGCGCCGCCGCCGCGCAGTAGCCACCGGTCGAGAAGCCGAGCAGCGCCCGCGCGGCCCGGGTCGGGATCGTCCGCAGGTTCGCGTCCACCCAGGCCGGCACGATCTGGCCGAGGTAGCGGTCGAACCACTCCTTGCCGTCGTAGCTGTCGGCACACTGGCTGTCGGCGTACGGTCCACCGTACTGGTCCACGAACACGACGATCTCGGGCGGCATGGCGCCGGTCCGGATGAGGTCATCGAGGATCGACGTGAAGTGCATCCCCTGCTGCCAGGCCCACGCCGGCTGATGCGGCTCGTAGATGACCGGGTATCGGGCAGTGCTCTTGTCGTAGCCCGGCGGCAGATAGATGTCGATCGTCGCGTGTTTCGTCAGGCCGCCGACCCACGGCGCCGCGAGCGCGACCGAGTACACCCGTCCGCCGCCGGTCGGGGGATTCGCGGCCCACGGACGGGCGGTCGAGAGCGCCCCCGCCGTGACGAGCGAACCCGGGACCGGACCCGGGACGAGGTCCGCCGGTGGCACAAGCACGCTCGCCCGGGTCGAGGTGGGTCCCGACGATGCGCCGGCCGCGGATCCCGTGGCAGAGCCCGGAACGAAGAGGCCCACCTGGCCCGGCGCGTCGCGACGCATGTGGACGTCCGGGGCGAAGTTCATCATGTCGCCGAAGATCGGGATCGCGATTGCGAGGAGGACGGCGGCGAGGATCGCCGCACCGACCCTCGGGAGCGCGCGCCGCCGACCCGTCCGATCGCGGACGAGAGAGCCCGCGGCGGCCGCCACGGCACGGATCGCGCGTCGGACGTCCGCGCCGAGGACCGCGGCCGCCCAGCCGACGATGAGGGCGGCGACAACAAGGGTGAGGACGGTGAGCGTCCAGCCGAGCGGGTCGAACACCCCGTCGGGCGGCTTGGACTTCAGCGCGGTGCCGCTCTCGTGGCGAAACGTCTTCCAGAACCCGGCGCCCACGGCGGCGGCGGCGGTCAGGGTGGCGACGATGAACCGCCCGCCGGCGAGCGAGACGATGGCGCCCGCCACCGCGCCGGCGGTGAGCGCACCGATGAGCGCTGCCCGGTCGGGATCGAAGCCCATGACCTGGAGGGTGTTCTCCGTGTCCGCCATCGATCCCGAGACGTAGAGGAGGGCGACGGCGACGGCAGCCACGGCGACCCCGATGACGGTCGATCGCTCGGACACGACGATGCGGCGGAGTCGCGTGGCGACCTCGCGGGGGCCGATGGGATCCTGGGTCATGAGTGGCGGGCGCTCTTCCTGATCGTCATGCGTCCCTTTCAGTCCACCTGAGATAACCCTGAGCCGCAACCGGCGAGGGATGAAGTCAGGATACGATTTCGTTAACCGAGCGCCGACGACGGAGGGGCGCCAGGAGCGCGCCGATCGCACCGCCGAGCCGCCCGTCGCTGCTCAGATGGAGTCGGACGAGCGCGACCGCCACCGCGAGGACGTCCCGGCGATGCCGGATGGCGATCGATCGCTCGATCCAGACGGGATCGAACTTCGCCTTGAAGAACGCGAGCCCGTCGATGTCGTACCAGCGTCCGACGGCCTCCGCGGCCCACCTGATGGACCGTTCCTCGATCGGACCGGCGTCCGAGCGCAGGCCATGGATCGGGGCGAGGCCGAGGGACAGCCGCAGGGCCCCGGCCGCGCGGAACCCGAGTGCCGCCTCGGCGATGCACGCCTCCACCGCGCCGGGCACGCTGCCGGCCCGACGACGGATGAGGTCGAGGACGAAACCGCCGTCGGCGCCGGTCGGGCGGAACGTCACGAACGCGATCGGGAGGCCGGCCGGATCGAACGCGACCGCGAGCGGCACGGTTCGGATGTCCGACGGCCGGAAGGCGCCGATCGTGAATCCGAGCTCCGGTCCGGCCGCGACGCGCCATGCGGCATCGATGCCGGCGAGCTCGGACCCGATCGAACCGGCCGTTGCGTCGTCGAGCCCCTCCGGGAACCACGCGGTCGAGCCGCCGTCACGCCGGAGCCGGGTGACCGTGTGCCGGAGGTTGGCCCGCCGCGAGCCGGCGAGGCTGAAGGTCGTCAGCTCGACGATCGCCTCCTGGCCGATCCGGAAGATCCGTCCGAAGCCGGCCGCTCCGAGAGCGTCGCGGGCGTCCACGGTGGCCTGGTACACGGTGACGATCCAGCCGGCCCTGCGAGCCGCGGCGCCGAACTCGCGGAGGACCTCAATCCAGCGCTCGGGCGGTCCGATCGGGTCGCCGAGGATGACGACGGTCCGGCCGGCCCGCGCGTACACGACGACGCAGTCCCCGGACCGGGCGACGAACGACCGCATGCCGGGCCGCCGCTGGAACGGGAGCAGCGCGCCGGTCCCCGACGCCGCGATGACCGCCTCGGCGGCGCCCGCCGACCCCTCGCCCACCGACCCCTCGCCGCCGGACGCGCTGGGGGCCGGCCGAAGGATGCCGATCGCCGCGATCGCGACCGCCACTCGAGCAACCTGCGGGAGCATTGGCACGGCGTCGGCGATCGGTCCGAACGAGCCGAGCCCGAGGAGGACGAGCGCGACCGCGACCCACCGACCCCAGCCGGGAGCCCCGCCCACGTCATCGTGGCGGCCGCTGACGAGGAACCCGACGACGAGAACCGCGAGGACCGCGACCCCCAGGTCCGCTCGACCGGCCACACTCGAGGGCAGGTCCGCGAGGACCGCGAGTGCGACCACGACGAGGGTCATCCACCAGGCCAGGGAGTTGCCGCGGGCGATCCCGACGGCCAGCGACCAGAGGGCGACCGCGCCGAGGATCCGGAGGAACGCCGGCGTCAGCGGGGCGACAGGTGTCGTCGGGACATCGACCGGTGGGCCGAGCGCGGACCACCCGAGGGCCGCCGCGAGGACCGCGACGCCGAGCAGACCGACGGTGACGACCGCGCCCACGCGCACGGATGTGCGGAGGATGTTCTTCGGCCCGACGCCAGCGGGCCGCTCAGGGATCGAGAAGCTCGCCGTGCTGCGCCTCCAGTCGGCTGGGGCCGGGATGATAGCGCGACGCCGGCGATAGGCCACGGTCACCGTCGGGAGGCAGGACGCGTCTGACGTGGAAGGACCCCCGGCCGAGTCGTTCGATCCGGGGGTCCCTTGGGTGAGTGGACGGTTCGGTCAGCCGCTCGTCGAAGGTGACGCGGGCGCCGCCGACGAGCCCGGGGTAGAGGAGCCGTTCCCATCGTTGTCGCCGGGCCGATGGCCCATGGCGGGTCCGTCCTTGCCGGGCCCGGGACGGGTGTTGTTCACCTGGTCGGTGGCGTGCTGGACGAGCTCCGCCTTCTCGGTGTCTGCCTGAGCCTGGGTCATCGTCCCGGCCTTGACCGCCGCGTCGAGCTCGCTCTGGCCGTCGGCCACGAGGGCGGCGATGACCGTCGCCGGATCGACGTTGTGCGCCTTGGCGATCGCGGCGAACGTCTGGCCCGTGCCGAGGGCGGTCGTGAGATCGGACTCGCTGATCCCGATCGCCTTGGCGACCACCGAGGTGTCGCTCACGGCCTCCTGGTGCCGGAAGCCCGGGCCACCCTTGCCGGGTCCGGGGTGGCTGTTGTTGACCTGATCGGTGGCGCGCTGGGTGATCTCAGCCTTCTCCGCGTCGGCCTGGGTCTGGGTGATCCTGCCGGCCGCGACCGCGGCCGCGAGTTCGCTCTGATCGTCGGCGACGAGGGCGGCGATGACCGACCCCGGATCGACGTTGTGCGCCTTCGCCACCGCGGCGATCGTCTGGCCGCCGCCCAGCGCTGTGGCGAGGTCTGACTCGCTGATCCCGATCGCCTTGGCGGCGACCGCGAGATCCCCGATGTGAGCGGTTCCTCCGCCCGCGCCGCCGTTCGTCGTACCCGGCGCGAACGAAGCGGTCGCGGTGGCGACCGCCGGCGCGGTCGGCGAGGCGGTGCTCGACTGCGCGCTGGCCAGCGCCGGGACGAAGACCGCCGCGCCGACGGCTCCGCCGATGAGGATGGAGCCGGCGATCATCGCCGCGGTCTTCGCCCGTGCCGCCTTCCGCTTCACGGCCGGGACCGGAGCGAGCTCCGGGATCTGGTCTTCTGGGGTCATTCGTTGCCTCCTGAGCGGCCGCGAGGGTCGCATGCGGTTGTGACGCAGCCGACTCTCGGGGAGGGCACCTTTCGGATGGGTTACGCCAGGCGGCGGTCCACCGCCAGTGCCACCGCCAGCGCGCCGTCACCGCCATCGCCATGTCGTCACCGCGCGCAGGCTGCCGCCCGGTTCGAGGCGGACGAGGCCGGTGCCCGTCACGCCAGCCGCCGCGAGCGCCGCCGCGTCCGGCCAGCCGGTCATCGGTTCGACGCAGACGGCCGCGCGGGGCGTGTAGACGACCACCGTCGAGACGGGTGGCATGAACTCCATCGTGAGGGTGAGGTCCGGCCACGCCAGTCGGACGGGAGACGCGACGTCGACGTAGACGGTGTCGAGACGACGGTCGGCGAGGGCCGGGCCGGCCCGGAGGTCCGAGTTCGCATCGACGGCGAGCCGGCGCCCGGTGGGGATGAGGTCCGTCGTCAGCTCGAGCGCCTCGCTCGCCGCGACGGTCACGGCGATGTCACCCGTGGCGGGCCTCCGGAACCACGGATGCCAGCCGAGCGCCGCCGGCATGGCGACGACGTCCGCCCGGAGCTCCGCGGTCATGGTCAGGTGCCCGGCAGTGAGGCGGATCGACTGGCGCGCCCGTCCGCCGAACGGCCAGCCAAGCGGTCCGAGCGCGATATCGAGGTCGACGCGGCCATCGCCGGCCTCGGTGACGCTCCACGGGCGGCCGAGCACGAGGCCGTGGAGCGCGTGGCGGCCATGGTCCGCCGGCAGCCGGTGGATTCGACCGTCCCACGCGAGCCTCGCCTCGGCCATCCGGCCGACCCATGGCGCCATGAGGAACGATCCCCAGTGGACGCTCCGATCGTCCGGGGCAGGCGAGCCGACGAGCCGCTCCTGGCCGCCGAGGACGAGCGACGCGAGCCGACCGCCGGCGCCGATGTCGACCACGGCGACAGCGTCTCCACCGGGAGCCCGGAGCTCGACCTGGGACGGGACCACGATCAACCGGTCGTCTGCAGGCCGGCGGCGATGCCGCCGAGCGTCGCGCCGACGAGGCGCCGAAGGAGCTGTTCCTCCGGTTCGCCCGAGCGGGTCGATCGAAGCCGGCCGAGCAGATCCACCTGGAGCGACGAGAGCGCGTCGATGTACGGCGAGCGGAGGGCGATCGACCGGGCGAGCGCCGGATCGTCGGCGAGGAGCCGATCGCGGCTGGACAGCGCGAGGATCGCCCGAACGGACCTCTCGTATTCCGTGGCGATCTCCGCGCCGACCGCCCGCGCCTCCGGCCCCTCGGAGAGGGCGAGATAGCGCTCGAACGTCGCGATATCCGTCCAGGCGAGCGAGATCTCCGCGGCGTCGAGGAGCGAGGCGAAGAACGGCCACACCGCCCGCAGGGCCCGGAGCCGGGCGAGGCCCTCCGGCCCGCCGGCGGCGATCGCCTCCCCCAGCGCGGATCCGATCCCGTACCAGCCGGGCAGGTTGACCCGCACCTGCGACCAGGCGAAGACCCACGGGATGGCCCGCAGGTCCTCGAGTGCGGCGGATGCGGCCGCCGGACGCGACGCGGGACGGGACCCGAGGGCGAGCCCGGCGATCTGCCGGATCGGCGTCGTCTCGGCGAAGACCCGCAGGAACCCCGGCGATCCGACGAGATCGAGGTAGGCCCGCAGGGCCCGGTCGGCGAGGTCGGCGAGGATCGGCGCTCCGTCGACCGCAGCCCGGTCGACCGCCGTTTCGTGGGTCGGGCTCGATGCGAGGAGGGTGGCGGCCGTGATCTGCTCGAGGTGCCGGCGGGCGAGGTCGGGGCTGCCGTAGTGGGCGGCGATGACCTCGCCCTGTTCGGTGAACTTGAGCCGCCCGGCGACCGAACCGGCAGCCTGGGCGAGGATCGCCCGATCGGCCGGCCCTCCCCCGCGGCCGATCGACCCACCCCGGCCGTGGAAGAGGGTGAGGCGCACGCCGTGGCGACGAGCCGATCGGATGAGGCCCTCCTGAGCTCGATGGAGGAGCCAGGTCGCGGCGAGGAATCCCGACTCCTTCGACGAGTCCGAGTAGCCGAGCATGACCTCCTGCCCGTCCGGACGGGTGTCGAGGTGACGGCGGTAGCCGGGATCATCGAGGAGGGCGTCGAGGATCGCCTCCGCATGCTCAAGTGCCACGGCGGATTCGAGCAGCGGCACGACGTCCAGGCTCGGCGTCCCGGGCGGGAGATCGGCGAGGGCCGTCGCGGCCCCTGGGACGATCGACGGGTCAGCGGCCCGTTCGGCGAGCTCGAGGACCGCGCGGACATCCTCGATCGACGTGGTGAACGAAACGACATAACGGCGGCAGGCATCCTCGCCGTGGCGGGCCTGGATGCGGGCGATCGCACGGAACGTCGCGATCACCTCGCCGAGGGTCACCCCCGGGGCGATCTCGGTTCGGAGGTCGACCTCGGCGCCGGGGCCGTGGCGGGCGGCGAGCGCGGCGAGGGCCGCCCGATGGACCGCGGCATGCTGGCGGATCTCGAGCGACGCGAGGTGGAATCCGAAGGTCGCGACCTGCCACCGCAGCTCGGCCACCTCGCCCCAGGCGACGCGTCCGAGGCCATCCGCGCCGAGCGCTGTCTCGACCACCGTGAGCTCGGCATCGAAGGCGGCCGCGTCCGGGTAGCGGCCGGTCCCGGGTCCGGGCTGTGCGGTCAACCCTGCCCGCGTCCGCCGAAGTCGCTCGCCCATCGCCCCGAATCGCTGGCGATACGGCTCGTTCGGGAAGCGCCGGGCGAGCTGACGGGCGGTGTCGGGCAGCTCCTCCGCGTCGCGGGCGAGGGCGCGCGCGAGTCCGGGATCGACACGATCCGGTGCGACCGCGACGGCGATCGTCTGCATGAGACGGGCTGTCACCGCCTCGTATCCGCGAAGGACGTGGTCGGCGTGGATCCGGATCGCGTGGACGGTCGCGTCGGCCGTCACGTGGGGGTTGCCGTCGCGGTCGCCGCCGATCCACGAGCCGTAGCGGAGGAACGGCCGGATCGCGGGCGGCCGCGCGCCGGTCCGGCCGGCGTCGGTGGCCACGGCCGGCGCGGCGGGCACGGTCCGCGCGGCAGGATCCCGCTCCGCGAGGGCGGCGCACGCCCGGTCGTACGCCGCGTCGAGCGACCGATAGAGCCGCGGAGCGGACGTGAAGAGCGACTCGTCGAAGAACGCGAGACCGGCCCGCACCTCGTCGAGCGGACTCGGTGCCACGGACCGGATCTCGGCCGTCCGCCAGAGAATGGAGATCTCCTCGCGGAGGCGGCGGCGGGCATCCGCGTCCTCCTCCAGCGTGGCCCGCGCATCCTCGAGTCGCCCGAGCAGGCGGCCGATGCGACGGAGCGCCACGAGGAGGGTTCGACGCCGAGCCTCCGTCGGGTGCGCCGTCAGGACCGGCGTGACGGCGAGCTGTCGGAGCGCCGGCCCGAGCGCGCCGACGCCGTCGTCGCGGACGAGCCGGAGCAGGGCCTCGTCGACGGAGCCGGGAAGCGGCGCCGCCGTGCGGCGCGCTGCGGTGCGGAGGCGACGCGTCCGGTCACGCTCCTCGGCGAGGTTGACGAGCTGGAAGTACAGGGTGAACGACCGGGCCACCGTCTCGAGCCGCTCGAGATCGAGTCCGGCGATCTCCGCGGCGACATCCCTCGCGGCACGATCGCGGGCTCCGGGATCCTCCGCGCGGCGAGCGAGGACGAGGCGGCGGCGGGTCCGTTCGACGACGTCGAAGAGCTCCCGCCCGCCCTGTTCCGCGATGACCTGGCCGAGGAGCGCGCCGAGGAGCCGGATCTCCCGTTCCAGGATGGCCCGGCCGCCGCCGATGCCCGGTCCGGCGGGTTCCGCGGCGACGGCCGGGAATCGTCTCTCGCGGCGTCCCGGCAGCCGGCGCGATCCTGGGCGGCCCGGTCGCGTCACGATCCGCCCGCTGCCGGCGACGGTCTGTCCACCACGGCAGCGATCCCCGCGATGGTCGCCGGGGTGACGCGGCAGCAGCCGCCGACGAGCCTGGCGCCGGCCGTCACCCACCGACGCGCCGCCGCTCCGTCGACCCGCGAGGACGGCGCCGCCGGCACCGCCTGCCACTGCCCCGCGACGGGATCCCATCGCTCGCCGCTGTTCGGGTACACCACGAGCGGCCGATCCGTGACCGAGCGCGCACGGGCAAGGAGCTCGTCAACGTGCTCGGGCGCCGTGCAGTTGACACCGATCGCGATGACCCGCGGTGACGACTCGGCCAGCGCGAATGCGTCCTCGACCGGCGCGCCGCCTGCGAGACGCTCGCCATCGGCGCAGGTGAAGCTCAGCCAGCCGGAGGTCTCGAGCTCCTCGAACAACCCGACGAGCGCGGCTCCCTCCTCGAGCTCGGGGATCGTCTCGCAGGCGAGGACATCGGCGCCCGCGCCGGCGAGGACCGCCATCCGGGGAGCGTGGAAGGCGCGGAGGTCGGCGGTCGAGAGCCCGTAGCGGCCTCGATACTCCGAGCCGTCGGCCAGCGTCGCTCCGTACGGCCCGACGGAGGCGGCGACATATCGAGCGACGGTCGCACCCGCCGGAGCCGGGCCGCCGGTCGCACCCGGCGGAGTCGCACCGGCGGCGACCTCGTCCGCGCAGCGGTGGCGAGCCTCGTCGGCGAGGCGCACGCTGAGCGCAAAGAGGTCCCTCGCTGCCGCGGCGTCGATCCCCCGTCGGGCGAACCCCGCGAACGACGCCTGGTAGCTCGCCGTCGTGGCGACCCGAGCTCCGGCTCGATAGAAGGCGAGATGGGCCCGCACGATCGCGTCCGGATCCTCGACGAGGAGCCTGGCCGACCACAGGGCATCGCGCAGATCGGCACCCTGCGCCTCGAGCTCGGTCGCGAGCCCGCCGTCGAGGACGATCGGGCCCTGGGTGACCGCGAGGCCGAACGACCGGCCGCCGTCAGCCCGATCGATCGACATCGCCCGTTCGCCCTCCTGTCCGCCCTGAGCGTCGGAGTGTAGCCGCGGTGTAGTCTCGAAGTCGTGGACACGTCCCCCGCCGGAGGCTCCGGGCCGATCTGGTGGCGCCGGCTCGGCCGGGCATTCGTCGCCGCCGCACCCCACCCGGGAGTCGCCGTCGTGACATCCCGGGATCGGGCCACGATCCGGCTCGCCGGCCTCGACCTGCCGATCCGCCCGGCGATCGCGATCGTCGCCACGGTCCTTGTCCTCCTCGCCGACTACCACCGCAACTTCCTGCCGGCGGACATCCTCTTCAGTCGCGACCCGGCGGCGATGCGGACGGTCGCCCTCGAGCGGCTTGCGCTCTTCGGGATCGTCCCGCTCGCCATCGTCGTCGGCCTGTTCCGCGACGATCCGCGACGCTACGGCCTCAGGCTCGGCGACTGGCGAGCGGGGGTCACCCTCGCCGGGATCGGCGTCGTCGTCCTCGCCCCCGTCGTGATCTGGCTCGGCCAGCGACCGGATTTCGGCGCCTACTACGCTCCGAGCGCGACCGGCGCCCCGGACCTCATCCTGACGAACACCCTCGATCTCGGGGCTGCCGAGTTCCTCTTCCGCGGCTTTCTCATGTTCGCCCTCCTGCGGACGATCGGCCCGCTCGCCATCCTCGTTGCGGCCGTGCCGTTCGCGTTCTCGCACCTCGGCAAGCCGGAGCTCGAGACCCTCTCCGCACTGTTCGGCGGCACCATCTTCGGGTGGCTCGACTGGCGGACCGGCTCGATCCTCTACAGCGCGGCCGCCCACGTCGCGCTGCTCACGCTCGTCACGCTCGCGGCCGGCGGCCGGATCTGACGTACCCGTCGAGCGGGCATGGCCGACGTTCGTCGATCCCACCGATTAGACTGCGCCCCGACACTCGAACCAACCCACGGATCCCTCTTCCCCAGGTGGTGGTGCCCATGAAGGTCGGCGTCGCCAGGGAGACCGCGGCCGGTGAACGGCGCGTCGCCCTGGTACCCGAAGCGCTCGGCAAGCTGACGGCGGCCGGGCTCGAGATCCTCGTCGAGGCCGGCGCCGGAGCCGGTTCTTCGATCCCCGACGCGGCATATGCCGACGCGGGCGCCACGATCGTGACGACGAATGCGCTGTACGCGACCGCCGACGTCATCCTGCGGGTCCAGAAGCCGTCCGCGGCGGAGGCGGTCAGGCTGCGATCCGGGCAGACCGTGATCGGTCTCCTCCAGCCGCTGCTCGATCCGCACCTCATGGCGGCGCTCGCGGCGGCGGGGGTGACCGCCATCAGCCTCGACGCGCTGCCGCGGACCCTGAGCCGGGCGCAGACCATGGATGCCCTCTCGAGCCAGGCGAATGTCGGCGGCTACAAGGCAGTCCTCATCGCGGCGAACGCGTACGGGCGGTATTTCCCGCTTCTGACGACCGCCGCCGGCACTGCCAAGCCCGCCAATGTCCTCATCCTCGGCATCGGCGTGGCCGGCCTCCAGGCGATCGGCACCGCGCGGCGGCTCGGCGCCGTCGTCAAGGCGTACGACGTGCGCGCGGAGACGAAGGAGCAGGCCGCCAGCCTCGGCGCGCAGTTCCTCGTCCTCCGCTCCGTCGCCGACGCGTCCGGGACCGGAGGCTACGCGCGCCAGCTCACCCCGGAGGAGCAGGCCGCCCAGCAGGCCGAGCTCAACGGCCACATCGCGGCCATGGACATCGTCATCACGACCGCCCAGGTGCCCGGACGGCGTCCGCCGCTCCTCGTCACGGCAGCGGCGGTCCACGGCATGAAGGCCGGGTCGGTCATCGTCGACATGGCGGCCTCCGCGCTCGGCGGCAACGTCGAGCTGAGCCGGGCGGGCGAGACGATCGTCACGGACAACGGGGTGACGATCATCGCCCCGGACAACCTGCCGGCCACGATGCCCGCCGGCTCCTCGATGTTCTACGCGCGGAACATCGGCGCGCTCCTGCTCCACCTCGTGAAGGACGGAGCGCTTGCCTTCGACTTCGGCGAGGAGATCACCGCCGGGACCGTCATCACGCACGGCGGCGCGGTGGTCCAGGAGGCGACGAAGAAGCTGCTGCAGCCGGCGACGCCGGCCGCCGGAGGTGCCACCGCATGAGCCCCGAGCTCCTCAACTCCCTGGCGATCTTCGCCCTGGCGATCCTCGTCGGGTTCGAGGTCATCAGCAAGGTCCCGGCGACGCTCCACACGCCGCTCATGTCCGGCGCGAACTCGATCCACGGCATCGTCCTCGTCGGAGCGATGCTCATCGCCGCGGACGCGAACGACCCGCTCGCCTACCTCCTCGCCTTCGTCGCGATGGTCTTCGGGGCGATGAACGTCGTCGGCGGCTACGTCGTCACGGACCGGATGCTCCAGATGTTCCGCAAGAAGCCCGTGACCCCGAAGGTCGCCGCCGATCCGGAGGGCGCCCCCGGGTCCGTCGGCGCCCCCGGCGCGTAGCCCAGGACCGCGCCGATGTCCCAGGAGTGGATCACCACCATCGCTTATCTCGCGTGGCTCAGCGGGGCCGCGTGCTTCGTCCTCGGCCTCCACCAGATGAACTCGCCGGCCACGGCCAGGAACGGGAACCGGCTCAGCGCCTCCGGGATGGCGATCGCGGTGGTTGCCACGCTCGGCTGGCTCGCCCTCCGTCCCGGAGGCATGAGCGCCGCGGCCTGGATCATCATCGTCGTCGGCTTCGCCATCGGCGGTGGAGCCGGACTCTACGCCGCGCGGAACGTGAAGATGACCGCGATGCCGCAGCTCGTCTCGCTCTTCAACGCGGTGGGCGGTGGGGCGGCGGCGCTCGTCGCGACCAGCGACTTCATCCGCCTCTCGAGCATCGGCGCGGACCTCTCGACGACGATCTTCGTCGTGCTCGGAGCTGTCATCGGGTCGATCACGTTCAGCGGCTCGCTCATCGCCGGCGGCAAGCTCCAGGGACTCATCGCCGGCAAGCCGATCCAGGTGCCCGGCGGGCGGGCCGTGACAGTGGCGATCGCGATCGTCGCGGTCGTGGGAACGATCGCCCTCATCCTCGACTCCGCGGGCAGCCTGAGCCTCGGCAGCGGGGCGACGGTCGTCGTCCTCGCGGTCGTCGTGGCGGCGGGACTCGTCTTCGGCATCACGATGGTCCTGCCGATCGGCGGTGCGGACATGCCGGTCGTCATCAGCCTGCTCAACAGCTTCACCGGGACGGCGGCGGCGATGGCCGGCTTCGTCATCGGCAACCCCGTGCTCATCATCAGCGGCGCCCTCGTCGGCGCGTCGGGCGGGATCCTCACGAAGCTCATGGCGGACGCGATGAACCGCTCCGTCCTCAACATCATCGCCGGCGGCTTCGGCGGCGGCGAAGGCGTCGTGTCGGCCGTCGTCGGCGCGGGAGGATCGGTCCGCGAGATCACCGCGGACGATGCCGCCATCCAGCTCGCCTACGCGCAGCACGTCATCGTCGTCCCGGGTTACGGCCTCGCCGTGGCCCAGGCGCAGCACCAGGTCCGCGAGCTCGCCGAGCTCCTCGAGTCTCGCGGCGTCGACGTGAAATACGCGATCCACCCGGTGGCCGGGCGGATGCCGGGCCACATGAACGTCCTCCTCGCCGAGGCGAACGTCCCGTACCCCCAGCTCAAGGAGATGGAGGAGATCAACCCCGAGTTCGACCGGGCGGATGTGGCGCTCGTCGTCGGCGCGAACGACGTGACGAACCCGGCTGCCCGGCGGCCCGGCTCGCCGGTCTCCGGCATGCCGATCCTCGACGTCGACCACGCGAAGTCCATCATCGTCATCAAGCGCTCCATGGGTCGCGGCTACGCCGGCATCGACAACGAGCTGTACGCGGACCCGAAGACGGGGATGCTCTTCGCGGACGCCAAGGACGGTCTCCAGGCGCTCGTCACCGCGGTGAAAGCGGTCTGACCCGGCGGTGGCGCGGCGCCTGAGCTCGTCCGCCTCCGTCAGGTCGGTTCCGGGTGGCGGATCCTGCCAGATGCGCATCAGGCGGGCGCTGGTCCGGCCGATCGTGCCAGATGCGCTCCAGGCGAGCGTTCGCCACGTTCGCGAGGCCCACCTCCCCGACGCCACGCTCAGCCACGGGCCCGGAGGATCGTCGGGGCCGACGCCGCGGTGACGAGCGCCCACCTGGTGACCATCTGCCGGTTTCCGAACCGCCCACGACGTGCGGACCGCCCACAACGTGCGGACCGTCAGCAACGACCCGTGGCGCTCGCCTGCCTCCCTGCGGCGGTGCCGGGCCTCGACCCGCTGGCCTTCAACCGGCCGATGGCTCGTCCAGGACCTCGACGCGGATCCGCTTGTTGATCCGACCCTTGCTCTCGTAGCCGGTGACCCGGATCGTGCCGACCTCCCGCGTGTTCGCGACGTGGGTGCCCCCGTCCGCCTGGAGGTCGAGCCCCACGATCTCGATGGTCCGGATCCGATCGATGCCCGCGGGCAGGAGGTTGATCTTCGTCCGGATGAGATCGGGGATGGCGAATGCTTCGTCACGCGGAAGGATGGCCACCCGGACGTCTCGCTCCGCACGAAGCTCGCGGTTCACGGTCTCCTCGATGGTCGCCACGAGCTCGCCGCTCATCCGCTCGAACTCGAAGTCCATCCGGCCCGAGCCGGGCTCCATGTTGCCGCCGGTGACCTGCGCCCCGAAGTCGCGCCACACGACGCCGCACAGGGCGTGGAGCGCCGTGTGCGTCCGCATCAGGAGGTGACGTCGGGCCCAGTCGAGCTCGACTTCGAGGAGATCGCCGACCGCCGGCGGATCGTCCTGGCCCAGGTCGAGGAGGTGGACGACGTCCGATCCCGCCCGGCGGGCGCTCGCGACCGTCCAGCGTCGTCCGTCGACGGAGCGGAGGAACAGTCCCCGGTCCGCGGGTTGGCCACCACCGCCCGGATAGAAGACGGTCCGATCGAGGACCACGAGGGACCGATCCGCCGGATCGATCGAGAGGACGCGCGCCTCCACGGACCGAGCGTAGGCGTCGATCGCGGCGATCGAATCAGCCACCGGCGAAGCCTCCGATCCCGAGAAGCGGGTCCCGATCCGGCTACTTGACCGTCAGCGTCCCGGTCATGTTCGGATGGACCGTGCACTGGAACGGGTACGTCCCTGCCGCCAGCGCCGGCACGTCGTACGTCGTCGTGATGACACCGGTGACGATGGCACCCTTGAAGGCGACGCTGCCGTCCGCCTGCTTGATCTCGATGTTGTGAGGGACGCCGGGATCCTCGTTGTCGAACGTGATCTGGAAGGCCTGGTTCGCGGGGGCCGTGAGGTCGGCCACGACGAACGCGATGTTCTGGGCCGTCTCCTTGATCGCGGTTCCGCCGCCGCCGCTGCTGGCGGGGGCGCCCGCCGACGATGCCGCGGACGGCGAGGCTCCGGTCGAGGCCCCGGCGGATGCTCCCGCGGATGGAGCGGCTGAAGCAGCCGGCGACGGCGTCGCCGGCGGGGGTGGCGCGAAGGTCCAGCCGGGTGCGGCCGTGCTCGTGCATGCCCCGGCCGCCAGGCCGATGGCGAAGGCGAGCGGGAGGAGTCGGGCGGGGCGCAGGTTCACAGATGAACGCATGTCGTCGATCAACCTCACAGGCGGGCGGTCGGGGGAGGAGGCGGACTCCGGGCGACGCAGGTCGATGGGTTCCGCGCTCACTCTACCGCCCGCCGCAGCAACGCGTTCAGTTCCCGTCGGTGATGCCGAGCCGGATGGCGACGGCAGCAGCCTCGACGCGGCCGGAGACCGCGAGCTTGGCGAGGATGTTCCCGACGTGGACGCCGACCGTCTTCTGGCTGATGAACAGCCGCTCGCCGATCTCGCGGTTCGTCCGGCCCTGGGCGATGAGGAGAAGCACCTCGCGTTCGCGCGGGCTCAGCCCGAACGGATCCGGGCGTCGAGGCGACGGGTCCCCGATGAACCCTCGAACCAGGTCCGAGATGGGCCCGGGCGTCGTCCGGATGGTACGTTCATCGCGGGCGAGCAGGGCGCTCGTCGCGGCGGCCCCGATGTGGGCGAGGGCGCCCCCGACGGGCGCGGCGGTGGTCGCCGACCCGGCCGTCCGGGTGCCGGCGAGAGACGCCTGGCTCGCCTCGTCCTCCGACTCGGATGTGGCCGCGAGACGGATCAGGGCCCTGCCGGCGAGCTCGATGAGGGTCCGCTGGAGCGGTCCCGCACCGAGCCCGACGGCGATGTCGTAGGCCTCGATCAGCGGCTCCCGAGCCTCCGATCGATTCGACCGCGCATCTCGACCGCCGCCGAGGTACGCCTCCGCCTGATGCCAGCGGGCCCGGGCGACCTGGTACGGCTCGTGCAGTCCGGCCCAACGATCGCCGACCGCGGCCCAGACGGTCGGGTCGTCGCGCCCGTCGAGTCGCAGGCGGAACGCGCGGGCCGTCGCGATCGCCGCATCGGCGGCCCGGCGTGAACCGATCGTCCTCGCGACCCCCGATCCCTCGACCGCCGCCTCGGCTTCGCTGAGGATGTCGCGGCCACGGGTCCTCGCCGCGGCGATCGTCGCGAGGTCTCTCCGGCTGCGTGCGTCGAGCGCGATCGCCGCCTGCACCTCAAGCGCCGTCTGTGCCGTCCGGGCGATGAGGACCCAATCCTCGGTCAGACGCGCGGCGGTCCACGCCCGCTCACTCGCCCGTCGCGCATCCCCGACATCGGTCCGCCAGAGGGCGTATGACGCCGCGGCCAGGTACACGGGGACGGACGACTGCGCATCGGGGACCACCTCCACCTCCACGAGGAGCTGTCCGAGGAGCCGGCCCGCTGTGTCGCCGCCATCCGACTCGATCTCGACGACCGCGAGGTTGACGATCGCGTTCACGAAGTCCGCGCCGCTGAGGCTCCACTCGAGCGCCCGAGTGGAGAGCGATCGGCTCTCCGGCCAGCGGCCGAGGAGGAACAGCGATTCCGCGGCGTTGCCGCGGAGGAAGTTGCCGAACGCGGCCTCGAGGCCGGCCATGCGCGCCTCGGCGATCCCGGTCTCGGCGATCGTCACCGCCTCGTCGCGACGGCCGATGAGATCGAGCACCGTCGTGAGATTCGCGAGGACGCGGAACCGCTCCTCGAGGTCACCCCGCTCGATCGCCAGCTGTCCGGTCTCTCGCAACTGATCCACCGCCGACTCGGGGTCGTCCCCCCAGCCGAGACTCACGCCGAGAGTGGTGAGCACGTGCGTCTCGACGTCCGCGGCGTCGAGCCCGACCTCGCGGGCGATGCGAAGGGCCTCCTCGCCAGTCTGTCGAGCCTCCCGGAACGATCCGTCGAGCATCTGGACCTGGGCCAGCGAGGCGAGGACGAGGGCACGCTCTCGCGTGGACGTCCTGGGTGCGAGCTCCACGGACCGACGATGGGCGACGAGCGCGCCCTGTGGATCGCCGAGCGAGCGTCGATACCGGCCCAGCCGCTCGTGGAGCAGCGCCAGGCGAACGAGATCCCGACGCTCGTCGAGGCGGACGATCGCGGCCTCCGCGAGTGCGGCGGCGCGCGGCGCGCGACCGGCGGCGAATGCAGCCTCGGCGGCGCGCGCCAGCAGCCCCGGGAGGCCCTCGGCCGCCGTGGTGCCGCTCGTCAGGTCCGCGGTCCGGCCGACGGGCTCGACGAGCTCGAGGGCGAGCTCGAGGAACCCGAGCGCGTTCTCCGCGGCGCCGACCGCCTCGGCCTCTCCGGCCGCCTCGAGCGCGGTGGTCCGTGCGCGACCGACGTCGTGGGCGGCGAGCCAGTGACCGACGGCCGCGGCCGGACGATCGTGGAAGGCTGCCGCGAGCGCCGCCCGGTGTCGCCGCAGTTCGTGCGGCAGGAGATCGGAGGCGACCGCACGACCGATGAGCTCGTGCCGGAACCCGATGACCGGGATCCCGCTCGCCGCCGTCGACTCGACGACCCAGTCCGATCCGATCGCCTCCTCGAGACCGGCCTCGAGGCTCGGATCGAGATCGTCGGCAGCCCGGCGATGATGCGCCGGCGTCTGGCGCAGCTGGCGCTCGGTCGGGACATCGACGCCGGCGGCGATGATCGTCAGCTCGCGGCGGGTCACGGGACCCTCGGCGACCGAGAGGAGGCGCAGGACCGCGCGGCATTCAGGCGATCGACGCCTGAGGCGGGTGAGGACGGGTTCCTCGAGTCCGCCGGCTCCCGTGCCGCCGCCGCCGTCGCGACGCGCGAGCAGCACCTCCTCCGCCACGAGGGGATTGCCGCGCGAGCGCTCGGCGACGAGGAGGAGCAGGGCCGCGGACGGCCGCTCGCCTTCGATCCCTCCGACGAGCTCCGCGAGCTCGGGTCGATCGAGCGGGGCCAGGTCGATCCGTTCGGCCGGATGCGGCGTGGCGGCCATCGCTCCAAGGTCCGCGCTGAACGGATGAGGGCGGGTGATCTCGTCCGGCTGGAACGTGGCGAGTACGGCGAGGCGTCCGCGCCGCGAGATGCGGGTGATGAACGTCACGAGCGATCGAGTCGCCGGGTCGGCCCGGTGCAGGTCCTCGATCGCGAGCAGGACCGGCCTCCGCTCTCCGAGCGCCCACAGGACGCCGAGAAAGCGTTCGAGGACCCGCGTCTGTCGACGTTCCGGGGCGATGTGCGCGCTGTGGCCGATGGCGACCGAGCGCTCGAGGCGCGCCGACTCGACCGGAAACAGGCGGCCGAGCTCGGCGATCCCGGGACCGAGGATCGCGCCCAGGTCCTCGTCGTCCAGCGCGGCGAGCACCGGTGCCAGTCCGGCGACGACCGGGCCGTAGGGCGATTCCCGGTCGGCGGCGCGAACGGTGCCGCGGATCATCGTGAACGGATCGGTCAGCGACGCGAGGCGGAGGCTCGTTTCATCGAGCAGACGCGACGACCCGATGCCTCCGGAACCGGCGAGGAGGAGGGTCGTCGAGGTCCCCTCGCTGGCGTGCTCGAGGGTCGCCGCCACCCGGGCGAGCTCACGCTCACGGCCCACGAAACGGGCGCTCGTGTAGCTGCTGGGCATGGGCCCATTCTATGGTCGGCCTCTGCCGGGCGTCCTCATCCGACGCCCGCGCGCATCACCCGGTGAACCTGGCCGATCGCGCCGGACGCGCTCGCCGGGTACGCTCACGCGATGACGGAACCGCGCCGATCCGCCCACCCGGCGAACACGCTCAACGAGCTGCCTGGCGAAGAGTGGCTCTACTTCACCAAGTCCGTCTGGACCACCGCGTATCCGTCGGAGCTCGGCCACGCGCTCCGCAAGGTCCACGGGGCGAACAAGCCGCCACGTCTCATGGCCCGCCTCATCGAGTTCTTCAGCCGCAGCGGCGAGATCGTCCTCGACCCGTTCGCTGGCGTCGGTGGGACGCTTCTCGGCGCGGCCATCGCCCGGGGCCCGCGCCGGGCACTCGGCATCGAGCTCGATCCCCGCTGGATCTCGACCTACGAGAACGTCGTCCGAACGCTGTGCGCCGAACGGGATGGCCGGGGGCCGCTCCTCGTCGACCTCGGCACTGCCGATCCCGGCGGGGTGCGGTCGTTCGACCCGGCCGGCTGCGACCTTCGCCTCGGCGACGCCCTCGCGATCCTGCCGACCCTCCCGGATCGCTCGGTCGATGTCATCGCGACGGACCCGCCGTACAACGTCCAGCTCGCGCTGACGATGGCGGGCGGACCCCTCGCTACGGCGCATCCGAACCGCCGGACCGACTACGCGATGATCACGGCCGACCCCGCCGACCTCGCGAACAGCCCCGACTATCCGGCCTTCCTCGACCGGATGACGATCGTCCTCGGGGAGCTCCGGCGCGTCCTCCGCCCGACTCGCTATGCGTGCCTCATCGTGCGGGACGCCTACCAGGACGGTCGGTACTGGTTCACCGGTGCGGATCTTGCAGCCCGGGCCGCGGGTGTGGGGCTCGTCCCGAAGGGCGACCTCATCTGGTACCAGGCGGGGACCCGCCTGCGCCCATACGGCTACCCGCGATCGTTCGTCCCGAACATCGCCCACCAGCACATCCTCGTGTTCCGTCGCGAGGACGCGGGGGGCGCTCGTCGACGGGCGCGCCGATCGACCGAGGTCATGCCTCCTGGCCGCGGATCCTGAGGTAGGTCTGAAGGAGGTCGGGAGCGAGATCGTCCGTGGCCTCCGCGAACGAACGGTCCGCCGACGCGGCGCCCTCATCCACGGCGTCGTCGAGGGTCATCCTGTGGACCCAGCCGCGCCCGCCGTCCGGACAGAGCACGAGCCAGTAGGCGCCGGAGCGCTCGAGGAGCTGGACCTCGTCGCCCTCGTCGAGGGCGCCGATCTCGGACGAACGGAGCTCGTCGGGGGCGTCGAGGAGACGAACGACCCGGTACCGGATCCGGCGGCGTTCCCGGCCCTCGATCGGCCCGACGAGGCCGTGTTCGAACGACAGCCGAACCTCCGTCGATCCATAGCGGAGCGGGTCGGACTTCCGGGCCGCCATGAGCGACGGACGCCGCCACCGCGGCATCGCCAGCTCGTCGGCCGGGATGCCCAGGGTCGTGCCGGCGCCGCGGTTCGTGCCCATGCCCATCGCCGCATCGGCGCTCGATGTCGTCGCCATGCGTCGCGCGTCCGCGGCGAGGGCCTCGTCCGGCGCCGGCGGCAGTCCGTCGCGCCGCCGCTTGTTGAAGAAGAGGAACGCCATGGCGGCGGTCGTCGTCGTGGTCGTCGAGATCGCGGCGATGATCATCCGCTCGGTTGCCGGCATGCCCCCACCGAATCCGAGCCCGGCGATACCGCGGTCGGTCGGCGTGGAAGCCTGACCACCGCCGGTGGTCCCGGCCGGCGAACCGCCGACGCCGAGGATCCCGGACCCCGCAGCCGCGCCGCCATCAGCGAGAGGCCCGACGCCCGACTGCGTGCCGGCCGAGCCCGGCGAACCGGCCGGACCGCTGCCGCTGGATCCGAGTGTGCTGCCAGCGCCCGCCGGATTCGGTCCCGGACCGCTCGGGGTGGGACCCGTCTGTCGCGGCGGCTGGCCCGTCGTCGTGGCACTGGCCGCCAACGGCGTGGCCGACGGCGTAGGTGCCGGCGTCGACGACGGCGAGGCCGCCGACGGCGTGGCGGTGGGGATCGGCGCCGGCGTCGGGAGGACGGACGGGGCCGGGGTCGGCAGGGGGACCGGCGAGGCGCTCGGCGGTGGTGGTGGCGGCGGCGGCGGCGGCGGCGGCGGCGTGTTGAACGTGCAGCCGTTCGCGGGGGTGCACGGGATCGGGATCGGGGTGGGCGT